>CAZEHS010000012.1:0-52292 GCA_964511875.1 uncultured Peptostreptococcaceae bacterium | reverse complement strand
AAGGAGATGCGTTTCAATTCATCCTCGTTGAAATGATATCTTTTATTGCAGAAATGACAGCTCACTTCCGCTTCCTTATCTTCCTTGATCAAGAGATCCAATTCTTCCTGGCCCATGCTTACAAGTGCCTTTTCTATACGATCACGGCTGCAGTCGCACTCGAAAAACACATCCCCTTCATCCAATGACTCCCATTTCAGATCTTTCAGTATTTCATCAAGAATCTGGCGTGTATCCTCATACTCAGCAACCATTTCAGACATGGGCCGCATCAAGGTCACTGCCTTCTCCAAAGCATCCAGTTCCTCATCGCTGATTTCCGGCAAGGGCTGGATCATGATGCCGCCTGCTGATTTTACCGTACCGTCATCATTCATGTTCACACCTAAGGCAATGGCAGAAGGCTGTTGTTCTGAATTTGCAAAGAAATGAACCAGATCCTCGGCGATTTCACCTGAAACCAGAGCACTCCTCCCTACATAGGGTTCTTTCATCCCGAAATCGCGGATGACGATCATTTCTCCGTCTGTCCCGATTGCACCGCCGACATCCAGCTTTCCCTTGTTATTGGATGGAAGATGCACCTGAGGATCGGAAATGTAGCCTTTGACACGACCATCAGACCAGGCAGAAGCAAAAATACTGCGGATCAGATTGCCTCCCTTGATTTGAAAACTCACTGAACCTTTGTCTTTCATCATCAGACCCATCATTGAGGTTGCAGTAAGGACACGGCCAAGCGCCGCTGTCGCTACCGGAGATGTATCATGGAGGCTTCTGGCTTTTTCCACGAGATCCGTTGAACTGACGAGGATGAAACGGACACTGCTGTTACCCGCAACACCTCTGATATAATGATCTTTCATTTTAATCCTCCCGTTCTGATTATGCAGTGAAAACGTTCACTGTCTTTTCTGACAGGTTCATTCGAATACCCATCGTAAATACCTTCCAGCGTCATATCCAGTTTATTGCATATCTCTTCGATTTCCTGAGGACTATGAGCCCTTTGGATATGATGCTCCGTTTCCCGTCTGAAGAGGGAGCCCTGTTTTATGAAGAATGTCAGATCGAACGTCAGGACTCTCTGTGATTCATCATATTGATTTTCCCATATGAAGGCCATATCCTCATGGTTTTCTGCAATCACCGTATCCTTAAGGTAATTTATGAATTTCCAGTCAGAGCTCAGGTCGAATAGGATAAGTCCCCCCGGTTTGCAGAGTAAAGAGCATTTCCTGAGCATGTTTTCTAGATCATTGAGCGATGCCAGATAATTGAAGCCGTCACAGACTGATAGTATCGCATCGTATTTTTCACTGGTAGTGAAATCAAGCATGTTCGAGGCAATCAGCCTCAGTTTCCCCGAATGCTTACCCAGATTAGTCTGAGCCTCCTGCAGCATGGCTTCAGACAGATCCACTCCTGTCACCCAGTGACCGGCATCAAGAAGATGCTCCGTGATGCGGCCTGTCCCACAGGCAAACTCAAGTATACGCCTCGGCTGATGACCCATTGAATCCAGAGTTCGGAGAATCCTTTTTGCCCACTGCTCATATGGGACTTCCCCCATCAGTTCATCATACCATCCTGCCAATACATCGTATGGATTCATTGAGCTTCCCCTTTAATGCCTGATTGCGATCAGATAATAACTTACAATCATGTAGAGTGCCATTGGTAAGGCCAACGGAACGATCTCAGACATCTTGACCGTCGTATCTTCTGTTTCAGAAAACAGTTTACGTCCATTCCTGATTTCACTCAGCAGACCAAAAACAGCGATCGCGCTGCCGATGGCAAATACACCGACAACAGTAAGCGCAATCAGCATTTGTTCAGGATTGCTGTTGATCATTTCAATGCCGTTGTTCTGACTCAGCGCGGGCTGTTGTCCGCTCGTGAAGCCATATGCCAGGAGGACCGCGATCCCATTGTTGGTCATATGGGCCAGGATTCCTGCCATGATCGATTCAGTGATCAGAACGAGATACCCGAAAAGAAGCCCGAGAAATATCGGACCAAGAAGGTTCTGAGGATTGAAATGGAACAGACCGAAAAGCACTGCCGAAATCATGATGCCTTTCCTGGCACCGAACCGAGCGGAGTACGCATCCAGCATCATCCCACGGAAAAAAAACTCCTCGCATATGCCGGCAGTGATTGAAACGATGAAAAACAGCATGGACAGCTCCGAAAGATTTTCAGCAGAAGGAATCGGCATTTCGTAAACCTTGCCGAACTGTGCCATTAACGTGATGACCAGCATGTTCAGAAATAACGTTATAGGCAATGCAATAGCCACTGTGACCGGAATCAGTATGAGTTCTTTCAATTTCAGCGGTTTCAATCTTAACGCGGATTTCATGTTGATTTTGAAAAACCAGCCGATGAGAATGACAGGCAGCAGAACCAGGCCATATTCCGTTATGAGCATGCCTGCTTCGAAGTCCATATCCTGTACCCAACTGCCTATGGTCAAAAGGATCAATGCTCCGAACAGATATGCCCAACCAGCCACCTTAGCAGGGTAATGCATCCCATGATTCATCATGCATCCCCGACTTCTGAGAAATTCCTGATAATCTGAAGATTGAGTGCGACTATATCTGCCAGGACCGCTTCATTGAAATTGAAGCAGGCGTTATGGAGTGGTGATGTAAACCCTTCCGATTCATTGCCTGTGCCGATAAAAAAGAACACCCCAGGCACTGCCTGCTGATAAAACGCAAAATCCTCAGCCAGCATCTGCGCTTCCATCCATACCAGCCGTTCCGGCGGTACTTCCCGTGCAACCAGGGCAACCAGTCTGTCATCGTTGTCAACGGCTGGATACATGTCCCTGAATGTCACTTCCGTCTTGCAGCCGAAAGCGGTTTGTGTGCCTGCGGCATGATTTCTTATGCTATTCTGGACACTCTTGAAGACAGAATCCTTGAAGGTTCGCATGGTGCCGTTGAGTATAACCTCCCCGGCTATGATATTACAGCGTTCGCCGCCTTCTATCCTTCCAAAGGTAAGTACGATCGGATCCATTGGCGAGACTTCCCTAGCGGCGATTGACTGCAATCTCAGAACCAGGTCAGCAGCAGCAACAATGGCATCAATGCCTTGCTGGGGCTGGGCTCCATGAGCACTTTTTCCGGTGATTCTGATGTCGACCTCTCCATTTTGCGCCATGAAAGGTCCTGACTTGAGTCCGACGACACCCTGCCTGAGGCCGGGAAACAGATGGGTGCCGAAAATCCCAATTACTTCATGGTGTTTCAGTAGCCCTTCCTTCACCAACAGCTCTGCGCCCCCTGGCCCTTCCTCTGCAGGCTGGAAAATCAGAAGAATTGATTTCTCTGTTTTGAAGGCTGCTTGCTTAAGTGCCCAGGCCAGTCCCAAAAGAGCAGCCATATGACCGTCATGACCGCAGGCGTGCATGGCGCCGGGATGCTTTGAGGCATAAGGTACTGCTGTCAGCTCCGTTACACTCAGTGCATCCATATCCGCCCGGAATGCAATGGTTTCATTTGAATTACCTTGAATTCTGGCTACTACAGCAGTTCTTCCCCACTGAACCTCCGGTTCATATCCCATAGACTGGAGCTCACGTATCAGATAAGCACGGGTCTTATGAAGTTCGAACTCCAATTCTGGAATCTGATGCAGGTCCCTGCGCCAATTGATCAGTTTTTCGGCAAAATCACTCGCCATCGGATTGAACATGAATTCTCCTTTTCTACTATATGAAGCACAATTTACCTTCATTGAAGCACTTATTGCCTTTAAAGAGGCCGTGATGGTCTGTAATAATGTTATTATACCAAAATACATGGTTTCCAACATCAACGCAAGCAAAACATGCCATTCCGGTTGACAGACTCCAGCCCCGATGGTAGTATTATTCTAATTTAGAGGCTGGTAATAAATATGCAATCTATCTGGGAGGATCATCATGACTAAAACTGTTAATCTGGCCATTGTCGGAGCAACCGGCAATGTGGGCCGTACTTTCCTTAAAGTTCTTGAAGAGCGGGATTTCCCTTATCATAGCCTGACATGCTTCGCATCAGCCAAATCCGCCGGTTCAAAGGTAACATGCAAAGGCGTTGAATATACGATTGAAGAATTGACTACGGAATCCTTCAAAGGCAGAGGCTTCGATATTGCCCTCTTCTCGGCGGGCGGCGATGCAAGTAAAATTTATGCTCCGCTAGCAGCTGAAGCCGGCGCTGTCGTCATCGACAACTCCAGTGCATGGCGTATGGATCCTACGGTACCCCTGGTTGTTCCAGAGGTCAATCCTGAGGAAATCTTCAAGAATCATGGCATCATAGCGAATCCCAATTGCTCCACCATACAGGCTGTTGTGGCACTTAAGCCCCTTCAGGAGAAATACGGGATCAAACGGATAGTCTATTCCACCTATCAGGCTGTATCAGGTTCCGGTGTGAAAGGCGTTACGGAACTGGCCGAAGGCTTGAAAGGTAACATACTCACAAAAGCATACCCCCACCCGATCCATAACAACTGCCTGCCCCAGATCGATGTATTCCTGGATAACGGCTATACAAAAGAAGAAATGAAAATGGTCCTAGAAACCAGAAAAATCCACAAGGATGAAAATCTAAGGGTTACAGCAACCACCGTCAGAGTCCCTATTTTCAATTGTCATAGTGAATCCGTCAATGTAGAACTCGAAAAACCCTTTGATTTGGCGGAATTGGTCGAACTGCTGCAAAATAGTCCCGGCCTTGTTGTGATGAACGATCACAACAAGTCTGAATATCCCCTTGCAAGCATTGCAGATGACACCGACCCTGTCTACGTCGGTCGTATACGTCGTGATGAAAGCCTGGACAGCGGCGTGAACCTATGGATCGTAGCCGATAATATCCGCAAGGGCGCTGCAACCAATACCATCCAGATTGCAGAAGTTCTAATTGCAGGAGAGTAATGGAGCCCAATCTAAAAACCACTGAAAACCGCCTTAGGGCGGTTTTCAACAACAGATATGCATAGTTATGCGAATAACAGTATAATGATGCCATTTGATGTGTTCAATTCTGTACAGCCCTGTGATACAATGAAAACATCGACTGTAAGTTACCCTTGTTAAGACATCACCAATCAGGAGGAATATAGAATGGCTTTATTCAAAGGCTCCGCAGTAGCGTTGGTAACCCCCTTTCATGCGGATGGGAGCGTCAACTTCGATAAGCTTGCTGAACTGGTTGAATGGCAGATTGCTGAGAAAACAGATGCCATAATCGCCTGCGGAACCACTGGCGAATCTTCAACCCTGAAAGACGATGAGCACCTGGCAGTCATCGGACATATCATCAAAGCAGCAAATGGCCGCGTACCTGTCATTGCAGGCACCGGCAGTAATGACACCGCTTACGGGATCTGGCTCAGCAAGGAAGCAGAAAAATTGGGAGCCGACGCCCTTCTGGTAGTGACCCCCTATTATAATAAGCCCACTCAAAAGGGCTTGATCGCAAACTTCACCGCCATCGCCGACGCAGTAAACATACCCATCATCCTATACAGCGTTCCCGGCAGAACCGGTGTCAACATTGAACCTTCTACAGTAGCAGCTCTGGCTAAACATCCCAATATCGCAGGAATCAAAGAAGCCAGCGGAAACATCGCTCAGGTTGTCGAAATCGCACGCCTGATTCCAGAGGATTTCATGCTGTATTCCGGTAATGATGAAATGGTGGTTCCTTTGCTGTCGGTTGGCGGACATGGTGTCATATCCGTTCTGGCGAACATCAAGCCCCGAGAGACCCATGATATGGTGGTCAGATATCTGGAAGGCGATGTCCAGGGTTCGAGAAAACTCCAGTTGGAACTTAAACCGCTTATCGATGCTCTCTTCTGCGAGTCCAATCCGATTCCCGTAAAAACCGCATTGAACCTCATGGGCAAGGATGTAGGGCCGTTGCGTCTTCCTTTGACGGATATGGCGGACAGTACCCTGGCTCATCTGACCCAGGAAATGAAAGCAATCGGCTTGATTTAATGGAGGAACCTATGAAGATTATCATTTCAGGGATTCATGGTATTATGGGCCACTTTGTTCTGGAAGCGGTTCAAAGGATACCGGGGGCTTCCGTCATTGCCGGCATCGACCGTGACACCTCAGGAGCCTGGAGCTTTCCCGTCCATTCGCAATGGAGCAGTATTTCTGAGAAAGCGGATGTGATCATTGATTTTTCTCATCACAGTGCTGTGGATGCGCTCCTTGATTACTCAGAATACACAGGCACACCCGCCGTTATATGCACAACGGGTTTATCAGAAGTTCAGGTTGCCCGGATCAGAGCCCTTTCTGAATCCGTTCCCCTGCTCCGTTCCGGCAATATGTCCGTAGGCGTGAATCTTCTTCTCGATCTGGTTGCCCGTGCTGCAAACACACTTTATGCATCGTATGACATTGAAATCATCGAGAAGCATCATAACCGCAAGGTGGATGCTCCCAGCGGTACTGCCCTGATGCTGGCCCAGGCCGCGAAGGATGCAGTGCCCGAACCCCGCGAATACTCCTATGGACGTCAGGGAACAGACTGTAAACGAACTAAGGATGAAATCGGGATACATGCAATCCGCGGCGGCACAATTGTAGGCGAACACAGCGTGATTTTCGCCGGCAACGATGAAATCATCGAAATCAGCCACACCGCCCTAAGCCGTTCCGTATTCGCCAGCGGCGCCGTACGGGCCGCGACCTTCCTGGTCGATCAGCAACCGGGACTTTACAGCATGAAGGATGTACTGAAATAGACATATGATGGAACCACCGAATACACCGAAATCACCGGAAAGGCGATATTATGACATTAACTAAATTTCATCCGGTGTATTCGGTGGTTCCAAAAAACTCTGAAAGGAAGTATCCCCGTGAGCGAAAATAATCAGTATGATATGACTAATCCGTATGAGATTGCCCGATTCATCAAGGACGCTAAGAAACTGACACCTGTAAAGGCTTATGTCAAAGGAGATCTGACCGGTCTTTCGGATCCGGAGGTTAAGATATTCGGAGAAGCCGGTTTTTCAGTGTTGTTTGGAGATGCTGCTCCAGTAGAAGCATTTTTGGAGCTTCATAAGGAAAAAATCAGTGATGTGGTTATTGAGAACGACCGACGAAATTCTGCCATTCCCCTATTGGACCTTAAGAAAATCAATGCGCGAATCGAGCCCGGTGCCTATATCCGTGATCGTGTCAGCATTGGCCCTAACTGCGTCGTCATGATGGGAGCGGTTCTTAATATCGGATGCTCCATTGACGAGGGCACCATGGTGGATATGAATGCTGTTCTGGGCGCCAGAGTAAGCTGCGGCAAACGGGTTCATGTTGGTGCAGGGTCTGTACTTGCAGGCGTTTTAGAGCCTCCAAGCGCAACTCCCGTTATCATTGAGGATGATGTGATGATCGGCGCCAATGCAGTCGTTCTTGAGGGTGTGCGGGTTGGCAAAGGCTCTGTCATTGCTGCCGGCGCCGTCGTTACTAAGGATGTCCCACCGGGTGTTGTCGTAGCAGGCGCCCCTGCACGTATCATCAAGGATAAGGATGCTCAGACAGAAGAGAAAACACAGTTGCTGGAAGATTTGAGGAAATAACGAGTAACGATTAAAGCACCTGAAGGCCTGGTAACAGGCAATCAGGTGCTTTTTGATGTCAATCGTCTCCTATCCCAATCAATCCACAAACGCAAAGATGTAAGGGATATTCCTGAAATAATCTCCATAGTTCAGACCATATCCGACAATGAATTTATCCGGAATGGTGAAACCGATGAAATCCGGAACATAGTCTGCGGTCCGTCGAGTGGGCTTGTCCAGCAGTACGCAGGATTTGATTGAATAAGGATTTCGTTTGTTGAGATGTTCAATCACCGCCTTCATGGTGATTCCAGAATCGCATATATCATCGACCACCAGCACATCGTAATCGGACAGGTCCTCCATATCCAGGTCCTTGATCATATCAACCGTGCCAGACGAGGATTCATCATGACCGTAGCTGGAGGTTGTCATGAATTCGATATGCACCGGTATATCCATTTCACGGACAAGGTCCGCTGCGAATATGAAGCTGCCTTTCATAAGGGATACGACCAGAACATTTCCTGTTTTATATAGAGCTGTCAATTCCGTGCCCAGCTCCACTACTCTCGTATTGATGTCCTCACGGGTAAAAAGGGTTTCTCTTCGTTTATTTTTAATACTCACCGGCAATCCTCCGCCTTCTTGGGATTTCACCCGAGAATCATTAGCCTTTCGGGGATGTTATCTATTTTATTGAATCCATCCATAAAAGTCAATGTGAAGGCAACACCATTCCGGACATGATTTTGAGGATTACCTGATCCGTGATCTGCATCCCCTCATTACTGAGACGACCCAGGTTCTCAATGGTTTCTTCCACTGTGTTCCCAATGATGCCGTTATGAGCCGGCACCGTGCAGTGACCACCGCCCAGCAGCGCTGATTTCACTGCCACCGAAGCGGATGTGGAGAGCTTCAGTGCGCACCCTTCCTTGGCACCGTCGCAAATCATGCCGCTTACATTGGCGATCATATTCTGAATTGTGCTGTTGATGCAGTCCATACTTCCGTCCATCAGCCATGATAACGCTGCCCCTGCTCCTGTCGCTGCGGCTATGGAACAGCCGCACATGGATGAAAGCCTGCCAATGCGCCGTTTGATATAACAATTGATGATATGACTGATAGCCAGAGCTTTTGCCATTCGTTCCGGCTCTGTTTGAAAGAACTGCTGGTAGGCCGCTAAAGGCAATACAGCCGTGAGACCGTTGTTGCCGCTGCCGTTGGAGCTCATCACCGAAAGATTGACTCCCGCCATCCGGGCATCAGAAGCGGATGCTGTCAAGATGCAGGCCAGATTCATCACATCCATAGCCATCATGCCGTTATTCACCTGATCGTTCAGAGTAGCCCCAACCGCCAGCCCGGATCGGTTGGCAAGACCGTAATCAGCCACTGAGCGGTTCATCGACAGTCCTTCCAGCAGGAATTCCAGCTCCTTGAATTCCGTTTTTTCAATGGTTTTGATCAAATTTTCAATCGTGCTCCCGTATACCTGTTCTGCCGGATCTTTCTCGGCAACAACGATCAGGTTGTCATCTACCAGTGTGATTCCATCTACGGATATGTGCCTGAAGAAATCGTGGCGTCCCTCAATTATGGCTTTTGCCGTTTGAATGTGTGTGGATACCCGTGCTTCAATGTAGATTTTTTCATCCGTATCTGCCAGATGAACAGCTACCTTTTTATCCGCCAACAACTTCCTTGCACGATCCAAAACCTCTGGAGTCACATCTGAAAGAAGCTTCAACCCAGCGGATGAATCAGCCAGTGCCAGTCCCAGCGCTGCAGCCATATCCAATCCGGTTTCAGGACAATTGGGTATGCCCACGCCCATACCGTTCTTGAAGACATTGGGGCTTATGAAAATATCCAGTGATTTGGAATCTGCAGAAGGCAGCAGCTCTGCTGCTTTTGCAGCCGCAAGTGCGATAGCGACAGGTTCGGTGCACCCGGTGGCCGGAACTACTTCTTTACGCAGAGTATCTATGATGCTGGTTTTTAGATTCATTATGGTCTCCTCCTGAGCTATAAGTGAGTGTATACCTATAATATTTGCAATTCTCATGCCAGGTTGGAACCTGAACTGTCACCTTCTCATATCAAGGGTTTTGGGATGATCTCCTGCCGGCCGGTCTCATTTTGATACAGAACGTGGCTCAATCGAGGTTTATGACAAAAACAAAAATCTCACTTTGAGAATTTCTCAAAGTGAGATTTTTGTTCAAGTGATTCATTCAGGCTTCCACCGATCCTCATCAGCAACATGCTTCAGTGCCAGCATCAATTGATGATCGATTCCCGGCATTTCCTTCCGCAGTCTTTCGCGCATGGCCGTCGTTTTCGCACGTTCCGTATCCCCTTCATGGGGACACTGCCAGGGCGCTGCAGGGAATTCGAACCGATCCCTGGCCAGTTTGATTCTGCTTTCTTTGCAGGTGATTAGCGGCCGTATGGTCTTTCGTCCGGTATCCTCTTCAACCATCACCGGGTGGAAGGTTCTGAACCGCCCGTTATACATCAGGTTCATCCATAGTGTTGACAGGGCATCGTCGCTGTGGTGACCAAGCGCCATGCAGTCACAGCCGTATTTTTCCATCATCCGTGCAAGCACACCGCGACGCAGCTTCGCACACATGTAGCAGGGTGATCCGCCTTCCCGTTTCTCAACTGAAGGCCATATGTCCGTAGGTTCAACAATAAGGTCCACTCCCCGTTCATGCAGCCATTCTTTCAGAGGTTCCGGATTTCCGCCGGCCCCATAGTCCAGATGAATCCAAACGGTTTCGAAGGATGTATTCAGCCATGTCTTAAGCATCTCAAGCCCAAGCCCCATGGTGATGCTGTCCTTACCTCCGGAAATTCCTATTAAAATACGGCTTCCCTGCCGGATCATACCGAACTCTTCCACCGCGTTACGCATATCCTTGAGGAAATACTTCTCATGCCACTTTTCGATTTTCATTGTCTGCTCCTATCTGTCTTACTCATTGAGTTGACTTTTTCTTCTGGCAAGGGAAGCGAAAATTCCAAGGAAGCAGAGGGCTGCCATGAAAAAGAAGGAGGCTTTGAAGCTTAGAAGGAATGCAGGGTGGTTGCTTTCTGTTATTTGTGCATTTCCCATGATCAGGGACATGATCAATGCTGTAAAACCCATGCTGAAGGCCTGTCCCAGGGAACGGGCTGTACCCAATATGCCGGAAGCTGCGCCGTAATGTCTTTTTTCTACAGCGTTCATGATCGCATTGGTATTTGGTGACACAAAAAGCGCCAGACCAAAACCCAACAGGCCCAGAATGCATACCATTGTAACGACATTTCCGGTTGGCATCATCGCAAAGAGAAGCAGTCCCAAGGTTGTGAGTGCCATTCCGGCAGAAGCCACAACACCGGCATCCAACTTGTCCGAAAGACGGCCGGCCAGGGGCGAAAAAACCGCCTGTACCACAGGCTGAGCAACCAGAACCAATCCCGCTGTACGAGGGCTGTAGCCCATGACATACTGCATGTCCAGGCTGAGCAGATACCCGACCGAAAAGGTGGCACAATAATTGATCAGGGCTGCAACAGATGAAAGCAGCACGACTGGGTTGGCTTCAAGCAGCTCCAGATCAAGCATCGGATTCACCACACGCTTTTCAATCCTGGCAAATACCATTAATGCCCCGATACCTGCTGCAAGTATGACGGTTCCAAATAATTCATCAACCTGAGTCAGCCCGCCCATCAGGCACATGAGACCAAAGCCATAGATCAGGGCGCCATTAAGATCAAACCGTTCACCTGCTGTATCCTTCCATTCCTGCTGGAGTCTGATCAGGTGATAACACATCAGCAGGCAAACCGGGACAATCACCCAGAACACGCTGCGCCATCCAAACTCACTTGTAAGGAACCCTCCAAGAAAGGGTCCTATGGACAGACCGGTATAGGTAGCGGCAGCTGTAAGGCCCAGCACCTTCCCTCTCTCGCCGGGTGGAAATGCGGAGCTGACCATGGCAACGATGGACACGGCAATGGCAGCACCGCAAATGCCCTGAAGAATCCGGCTGCCGATCAGAACGGCTGCATTCATGGAGGCGCTGCACATTAAGGACATGACAATGAAGGTCCATGTTCCGTGATAAAGCACTTTTTTGCGCCCCAGCAGATCTGCGATTCTTCCTATCGGCAGAATGAACATGGCTGTCGACAGCAGGTATGCAAGCTGAACCCAACTGAGCTGCAGTGTACTCATGCCCAGTTCCCTGCCTATGCTCGGCAGAGCGACATTCACCGACGAACCGGTATAAGGGCCTATGAACGCACCAAGCATCGCGATCAAGAATATCTGACGTTTATTATCGGACATGCTCCACCCTCATCCTAAGTTATGATGATGTCTAAATGCTGCAGCAGACCCAGCGCTTCAGGCATTGAGAATCTGGCTTTTTTTACCTTATTGTTCAGCGGATTGATGCTGTAGGCCCGTGCTCCTGTGAAATTGGCCTTGGTCAGATCGCAGCTGTTGAAAACCGATCCGGCAAGAGTGGATTGGCTGAAATCACTTTCCATCAGCTGAGTTCCAACAAAATCCGATTCAAGGATTTCACATCGTATGAATCGGGTTTTTTTCAGGTTGAGCTTCGAAAAATTGCAGTTACTGATCATGCAGCCCTCAAAACCTATATCCAGTATGAAAGCATCACATTTATCGAAGGCACACCCAGCCAGCTTGCACTGCATAAAACGGACCCCAAGAAACCTGCACTCGTTGATACGGGTCAACGAAAGATTGCAGCCTTCAAATGTGCAGTTCTCGAATCGGGACAGGGAAAAATCTACGGAAGTCAGATCACAGTTTATGAAACGGCAGCTGTAAAATTCTTTGCCTGCTGCATTTTTCGAATCCGGATCCATATCTGTAAACGTCTTATTTTCATAAGTCTTATCGTCAAATGTGTCCATTTTAATCTCCTTGATAGAATGATTCATGAAAAGTATACCATAGGACAGACCTGATGACGTCCCCTGTTCAAACGGCTTCTGGAATTATATAATAACAATGCGCTAGAAATCAAGCTAGTCATTGCGAACGAAGTGCGGCAATCTCTCCCTTAAATATTTTCAATCATAAAGGGAGAGATTGCCGCGTCAGCTGGCGCCTCCTCGCAATGACAAACTTTAAGCAGAAGCAAACACCAAGGAGAATCCATCATGACTCAAGTATACCCATCCATATATCAACTGGAAATCCCGTTGCCCTGGAATCCGCTCAAGGCGATCCACTCCTATCTGATCAAGGGGACCACACGAAATCTCATCATAGACACTGGCTTCAACACGGACGAAGGACGTTCCATACTGACGGACGCCATGCTGGAGCTTGAAATGACTCCTGAAAATACGGATTTGCTGATCACACATCTCCACTCCGATCATTCCGGACTGGCTGCGCGGTTGGGCAACGAAGGCATGTCGGTCTATGCCGGACGGATTGACGGAGCCATGATCAATGAAATGTCACATCCCAGCTACTGGCGAAAATTCGAAGAGTTGAGTATCCTTATGGACCTGGAACAGGACGCTGTCTCCTTTGAGGAGCACCCCGGCTACAAATACTGTCCGAAGGAACCAGTGGACTTCAAGCTGCTGGATGAAGGTGACGTGCTGGATCTTGGGAACTTCACCCTGAAAGTTCTGGATATCCCTGGCCATACCCCTGGTCATATCGGCCTCTATGATGCTGAAAAGAAGCTGTTTTTCGGCGGGGATCACGTTTTAGATAAGATTTCTCCCAATATTACATTCTGGGGCTTTGAGCAGGACATCTTGGCCGTGTACCTGAAAAATCTCGATAAAGTCCGTGCACTGGACATAGACTACTGCTTTACCGCACACCGTAATATCCTTCGGGATCCAATCCGCCGGATTGATGAACTGAAAAGCCATCATCAGAACCGGCTGGCAGAAATTCTGGATATCCTTGCATCCGGCCCCCATACCGTACGCCAGACCGCCGCAGCTATGCACTGGGATCTGCGGATCAGTGATTGGGAACTGTTTCCTGCCAATCAGAAATGGTTTGCAGCAGGAGAAGCCATGTCCCATCTGGAGCATTTGGCGGCAAAGGGATTGGCAGTCAGAACGAACGATTCAGGAGTTCTTCACTACAAATAAAAACGGCTAGTATCCTTTAGGGATACTAGCCTCGCTTGGGCAAGCGTTTTATGTTGCATGTCATTATAGCATAATCTGATGCGGAATGAAACAGTTAGCGTTAAAGAATCTGCTTCACTCGACCCACTAGCCCGGATGTCAGCCTGACCTTGATTCCATGGGGATGGTTCGGACTCTTGGTCAGCAGGTCCTGAACGATGCCTTCAGTAAGTTTGCCGGTTCGCTGATCCTCCTTGAGTACGATGGCAACTTTCGCCCCTATTTTGATTTCATTCCTGATTGTGCCTGCCATTTTATTTCCCCCTGTATGCTAATTGGCGTCAAACGCTGACTGCGTCCAGATCATCCAGTATTTTCGCAACATGATAGTTGAATACGGTGTTCAGATCATCCTCAACAACACAGCCTTCCTGAATCTGTTCATATCCCAATCCGTTTATCCGCATCGCATTGGCCGGATCCAGGCAGGGTTCTCCGTTGAGCCGCAGCAGCATTTTCAGATGAGCGTACAGGTCGCGGTAGACAACAAGCTTCTCTTTTATCTGGATTACCTGGGCGTCTTCAAGCTTGCCGATTCTGAATTCGTCGGCATGAAGCCCGTATTGGGTTTCCATTCGGATGATATCCTTCAGCAGGTCGTCAAGATCCATGTCCTCTTTCAGACAGAATCGCTGCCTGACTATTCTGCTCACCTTATTAAGCAGGGCGGACTCGCCATCAATCAGTTGTTTGGCTGTATTGTATGGGAACACCAGATAGTTTACAGCCAAAGCAACCGAGATGCCTAAAAGCGTATCCTCGATGCGGTTGACACTGTAAAACAATGGATCATTACCATTCAGGTTCATCATGATAGCCAGGAATACAATTGTGGCGATTGATATGGAGTTGTTCCATTTCATCCTGTTGCAGATATAGATGATCACAATGACCCCTAGACCGCACATCCAGGCATTTTCCGGCAGGACAAGAGCGAGCAGCAGCCCGGTTACTGCCCCTACCAAAGTACCCATCACCCTGTTTTTGCCGGTTATGAAGCTGTTGGTGACTGTGTTTTCCATGGAAATCACAGCTGCGATGGCAGCAAAGAACGGATATTCAGAATTCAGCGCTGTTGAAATCAGGATGCACAGGGTAACTGCAAGACCTGTTTTGATGTAGCGCATACCGATATTTGATTTCATGCTTTTATCCCCTTATTCGAAATGAATCCCATCAGATCGGCGAATAATATCCGTGAATCAGGCCCATGGCAAATCAGGTGATTTGAATTTCTGTAATACCTGATTGTTTTGTGACTGGACCCGGAGTTTTTTCTGATGTATTCAGCACTTTTGGGAGATACGGTGTCATCAAGCAGCCCCTGGCCGATAAAAAGCGGACATTTCAGGTGCCCAAGGATATATTTGGTTCTTTTTAAAAGCAGGTTGAACTGAAGAAGAGCTTTGATCGGGAATTTCACAGTTGACTGGAGATAACGGGATATACAGGTGTTCTGCTGGTTTTTCAGATCATGGACGATATTGCTTATGATCTGGCGTTTATTCCAGCAATATATCGGACTGTTCAGCATGGCAATGCCTGCAACCCTGTTATTGAACGCCAGATTCACCGCAATAAGCCCTCCCATGGAAAACCCGATAATGAACAGGGTGTCGCAGCATTTTCCCATCTCATCCAGGTCGTCCTGGGCAGAGGCGATCCAGTCCAGATACTCCACTTTGTTCAAATCCCGTCGTATTCCAGTATGTCCCATCAGTTCGGAGCATTTCACATTAATTCCCTGACCCTTCAAATACCGCTCCAAGGGCTCAATCTCAGAGATGTCTCCACCAAACCCATGAATCAGAAGACAGCCTGGAATCATAGCATCACACCTCCTTGACCGTTTTCTTCAGGAATACGACCTTTAGGTAATTTCCTTCCTCATATTCTTTAACGGTCCTGAAATCCTCCGGTAAGGAGAATTCGTGCAGCAGCTCAAAGGAAAATTCTTTCTCTTCGAAGGCTTTGCTGACAAAGCCTTTGAATCTTTTCATATCAAAAGCGCTGCAATTCGTTGAGGCAACTATGATTCCGTTTGTCTGTGTGATTGCAATGGCTTCTTTCAGAAGATCGGTGTAATCTTTTTCGGCTGAAAAGCTGAAATCCTTTGATGTGGCGTAGCTTGGAGGATCCAATATGACGATGCCGTATTCCAGGCCTTTTCGGACCGCGTATTTGAAGTAGTTGAACACATCCTCGACAATGATTTCCTGGGAATCCGGCGGGATGCCGTTCACAGAGAACTGCTCGCTGGTTTTCGGCAGACTTCGGTTTGCCAGATCCACGCTAGTAGTCCCCGCTGCACCTCCAAGTGCTGCAAATACCGAAAAGGCACCGGTGTAAGAAAACGTGTTAAGAACGGTCCTGCCTGACGCGTACAGGTCTTTGATGGTTTTACGGACATCCCGCTGGTCAAGAAATATCCCGGTCATCGCACCGTCATTGAGATAAACCGCAAAATTCACACCGTTCTCCTTGATGATCAGCGGCTCCGGCGCCTCAAAGCCCATGACAAAGTCATTCTCTTCAATATACTTGCCTGCGGCATCAAACCGTTTTTTCTGATAAATCCCATTGAATCCCACAAGCTCCTGAAACGCCTTGAGAATCGTCTGCTTGAAGGCATAGATGCCGTTTGAATAAAAGTTAATGACATAATAGCCATCGTAGTAGTCGATTATCAGGCCGCCGATGCCGTCACCCTCACCGTTGAAAACACGAAAAGCGGTGGTGTCCGGTGACTCATAGAACGCTTTACGGAATCCAAGCGCTTTGATGAGGCGGCTTTTGAAGAAGGCGAGATCGATGACTGCCTTTTCATCCCGATCTAAAATCCAGCCCAACCCTTTGTTCTGGATACCAAAATAACCGATGGCGATGAATCTGTCCTTTTCGTCATATAGGCGGACCAGTTGGCCTTCCTGTTTCAATTGTTCCGGGTTGAGAACGGAGTCCCTGATGATAACAGGGTATCCTTTGCGATAACGGTCCGTATATTTGCTTCGTATGATCAGTTTAACCGGTTTTTCTGTTTTTGCCATATCGGTTCCCTTTTCCATTGAATTTATGAATTGATCCTGTCAATCCTATAGAGGCTGATTTTGCGATACAGGGTTGCACGGCTTATCCCTAAGGCTTTGGCAGCACCTTCGACATCCTTTCCATAGATGCCGATCGCATGTGCTATTTCGCTTCGTTCCAGGTGATCCAGAGTCCTGACGTCCGGCGCTGCATCAGTTACGAAAGCTGTTTCCCGCTTATCGGATGTCATGTCAGCCTCAACAGTCATCACGGCGCTCTCTGTCCCTGCTCTGAAGCGTTCCGGAAGGTCATCCCTGAGAATCACATTGCCCGATGCCATCTGAAGTGCATAAGCCATCGTATTCTGGAGTTCTCGGACGTTACCGGGCCACGGCCACATCTGCAACAGCTTTCTTACCGAATCATCCAACTGAGCTTTTGGCAAATCCCTGTTGCTGCATATTTCGGTGATGAAGTGATCTGCCAGTATGAGAATATCACTTTTCCGTTCCCGGAGAGGCGGCAGGATAAGCGGAATCACGTTCAGGCGGTAGTAGAGGTCCTCGCGGAAGGTGCCCTGTACGATACGGCTTTCAATATCCTGATGTGTCGCTGCAATGATGCGCACGTTGATGGGAATCCGTTCCCGTGATCCGATCTTATCCACCACGCGCTCCTCAAGAACCCTGAGCAGCTTTGTCTGCAAATGCAGGGACATATCCCCTATCTCATCAAGGAACAAGGTTCCGCGATCGGCCATTTCAAATTTCCCTATATAACCGCCCTTGCGGGCTCCGGTAAAAGCACCTTCTTCATAACCGAACAGCTCGCTCTCCAGTAAATGATCCGGAATCGCAGCGCAGTTTATCGGTATGAACGCCTCATTCCTCCGATTGCCGGCAGTATGAATCGCACGGGCAAACAGTTCCTTTCCGGTTCCACTCTCTCCGAGGATAAGCACGGTACTGTCCCCCTGAGCAGCTTTTTCGCCAAGGAGCAGACTGTTCCTGAAGCTTTGGCTTTCGCCGATGATCTCTGAGAATTCCGTATGAACCGATGAGCCTATCATCTGATTCACGGTTTTAAGGACATCCTTCAATTTCTCCACCATCACCAGATAGCCGGTCAGTCCGCCTCCTGTATGGATGGATTTGATCGTGCACAGAATCCGTCCCTTGATCTTCGGCAAAAGGAATGTATGACGCCCGGAACGAAGCCCGTCAGTGCTAAGACAGATGGCGGGGAGTTTATTGCGGAGGTGCTCATCCGTCTTGATTCCCAGAATGCTGCATCCCAGCCGGTTGCTGCGTATCACTCTGCCTGAAGCATCTGTTATAAGAACCCCTTGTCCGATTTCCTCCACGAGAGTCTGGAGTTCCATGGCCAGCTTTTCGGTTTCCCGGTGCTGGTGGACCTCAAGGGCTTTGGACGCGATCAGATCGGCCATCTGCTGAACGAATCTCAGATAACTGTCTTTACGGGCAAGCAATTTGAATCGCGCCTGCTCATCGAACGCAATCAGACCGATTACCCCTGCAACTTCGCCGTTGATTGTGATAGGGCAGCACAGCTCAGCCTGCTCAGTGCAGTCGTCTATCCGGCCGCATGCCTTGCATGCCTCATGGGTGCGCGGATTCTCTATGATGAATGATTCTCCCCGTTTAAGAGCATACGCAAAAACAGACCCCTGGTCCACAGGGGTTTTCAGATTTTTTGACAGGGTACCTGTACCGACAAGACGGTTAAACTGATTGTCCACGATCAGCACATCCACGTCCATGACGCTGACAATCGCAGAAGCAACCTGCTGCAGGGTATCGGTGATTTGAGATATGGCAATCATAGTGAACCGCCCTGATTCTTGTTATTCCATAGCATCTGAAGAAGCTCTTCAGGAGAAAGGGGTTTGGAGAATAAGAACCCCTGAATGAAATCGCATTGCGAATCCTTTAGCCGCAGATACTGTTCCTGGGTCTCTACCCCCTCAGCAACCACCTTCAGATGAAGACTGTCTGCCATGGCCATGATGATCCCGATGAGAGGGAGGTTGCTGTCCATATCGACAATGAAGGACCTGTCGATCTTCAGCTTGTCCAGGGGCAGGCGACTGAGCTGTGCAAGCGATGAATATCCGGTTCCAAAATCATCCATGGCGATGGATACGCCGAGGTTTTTTATCTGAGTCAGCCGTTCAATGCACTTTTCCGTATTGTTGACCTGAATACTCTCAGTGACTTCTATTTCAAGGTTATGCGGTTTCATTCCACTGTGTGATACCGCATCTTCTACAATTCTGGTGAAGTCTTCGGATTCCAGCTGTTTAACGGATACATTGACCGCCATGTACAGATCAGGGTATCCTTGCTCCTCTAATTTCACCTGCTGTCTGCAGGCCTCCCGGATAATCCATAGTCCAATCTCCCCGATCAGATCGGACTCCTCTGCAATCGCAATGAACTTATCTGGCGGAACCTGACCAAGACGAGGACTGAACCATCGCGCAAGTGCTTCGACTCCCATTACTTTCCCAGTTAAGGTATCAACAATCGGCTGATATGCCAGATATATTTCCCCGTCCCTTATGGCGTTATGCAGGGAATTCTTCATGATGAAAGCATCCCTGATGCTGTCTCGTAGATTGGCATTGTAATACTGCACTGAGGTTTTGCGATCCCTCTTGGCATCGTACATGGCCATTTCCGCATGACGTATCAATGCATTCCCGTCGATACCGTCCCTCGGATAAAAGGCGATCCCGATGCTGAGAGTAATATTCAGCTCCAGATCCTTCATGAATACAGGTTCTTTAAGCTTATCGATGATTCGATCCACAACCCGGCGGGATATGGCATCCGCATTATTCCCCTTCAGAGCGATGACAAACTCATCCCCTCCGTATCTGGCCAGGGTATCTGAATCCCGCAGACTCGTTCGGAATAGAGAAGATGCGTATTTCAGGATCTCATCGCCGACTGCATGACTGTTGTTTTCATTGATCAGCTTGAAATCGTCAAGATCAATGAACAGCAGCGCGATCTCCTCATCCGCTTCCGCACTGAACACCATTGTTCTGAAGAAATCAATGAAAGTTGCCCGGTTGCTGAGCCCTGTCAGAGGATCCTTGGATGACAGATAATCCAATTTTTCTTCCTTCTGCCTCAGATCGGTAATGTCGTTGATCAGCATGATGTATTCGATTTGTCCCTGCTCATCTGCCTCAAGGCAAAACGCATTGATCCAGGCTGGAAACAGCTTGCCGTTGAGTCCGGAAGCCTGTACATCACCTTTCCATGAGTTCCCGGATTTCAAGGACTTCATGACCTCATCATAGACGTCCTGGCCGATGATGGCAAGGCTGGGAAGTGTCTCGACCCATTGATCCTCGTATGGGCCGATCAGATCGTGAAAGGTCTGGTTGACCCATTGAACGGTGCCGGTTTCATCAAAGATGCATACCGCTTCTGTGCTTTTTTCCAGGATCCGAGAAAATATACGAAGCTGATGTTCATATAATTTTCGTTCGCGGATGTCCGAATATGTCACATAGACCGCAACCTTCTGATCTCTGCTGTAAACGGGATATGCCAGGATACTGACAGGAATCCCATCGCCATTCTTATGATAGCGGGTGGATTCCAGACTGACGACATTGCCGGATATGGAATCCGCAGATACCAGCTCTGCCTCTTCTGTGACAATCTTATAGGCAACAAGGTTATTGATCGGCCTGCCGGTCGCTTCCTCAGCAGTATACCCGAACAGGTTATGAAATGCCTGATTGATTTCCATTACACAGTCATCGTTATCCAGCAGTGCAGTAGCAACAGGTGATTTGTAGAAGAACTCATTATAATAATCCAGGTGCCATAATTGGTTTTCAGGATTATCGAGGGTGCTGGCACTGTCTGAAATTTTTTCAGTATTCAGGATATTTTCCGGATCCTGTTTATCGTTCATGTCAGTTCCTCTCTTAACCGTATTCTGTCTGCTGATACGTTCATCCGGTTTATCGAAAGCTATATGATTCAATTATACACTTATTCTAACACAAGCCTTCAAAAAAAAAGAAAATCCCCTGAAATCAGGAGATTATACAACTCATTTTACAGCAGTATATGTCCGGCATATCTTGTCTATCAGGATTTCTGTAGAATCATAGACCTCTTTATAATTTACCAGAGGCCTGTTCAGAAGAAAAAGGCTGATTCCGGTATTTCTTGCAGCCTCTATCTTCTCGTTAAATCCGCCAGGCCCTGCACTGTCCTTGGTCACGAGAACGGAAATATCCCATTGCGTGATCAGGGCTTCATTGAACGCCTTACTGAAAGGTCCCTGCATAGCAAGGATATGATCGGATCGAAAGCCATATCCCAGGCATTTTTCGATCAGTGCAGGTACAGGCAGAATCCGTATATAAAGGTTCTCAATGTTTTTAAAACCGCTGAACAAAGACAGATGATTACTGCCCAAAGTCAGAAAGATATTTCCTGATGCTTCTTCAACCGCCTTGCAGATGTTTTCCAATGTTGCAAAATGAGAAATGAAAGGCTCTTCATTTCTGCTGACAGGTCTTTCATATCTAAAATACGGAATTCCCGTTTTTTCAGCTGCTTCCATTCCAGTAGCCGAGGCCTGAACAGCATAGGGATGGGTCGCATCCACAATCATCTGAATTCGTTCAGCTATGACAAGTTTTACAAGGGCATGAGCATCAAGAGGACCTGTATGGACCTGAAGTCCCTTTTCAATTGCCAAGGATTCCCCATATGCGCTGGTCACTGTAACCAGCACCGGGAAGCCTTTTTTTTGAATTGAAGCTGCCAGCTCCTTCCCATCGGATGTACCTGCCATCACTAGGATCACAAGGAATACCCCCGTGGAGTGATCATCCTGTTGTTATGAACGTAGGTGGTCTGATTGCCTATGATGACTGTAGAGAACATATCGATTTCACATTCTGTAAATTTGTCCAGTCTGCTTATTGTTGCAATCTCGCCTTCACGGGCAGCATTTCGGACAATCCCGACAGGAGTATCAGGACGTTTATACTCAAGCAGGATTTCCTGAGCACGGAGGATATGGTCCGGCCTTCCCTTGCTTTTAGGATTATAAAGACAGACAACGAAATCGCCTGCACCTGCTGCATGAAGGCGCTTTTCAATCACAGCCCATTCTGTCATCAGGTCACTGAGGCTGATGGTCACGAAGTCATGCATCAGCGGCGCGCCAAGGACTGCAGCGGCAGCTTGAGATGCTGTGATACCGGGGATGATATCCACCTGGATGTCGTGACCTTCCCGCTGAACCAATTCCAGCATGATTCCGGCCATTCCGTATATTCCTGCATCTCCGCTGCTTATAAGGGCTGTATTGTGTCCCTTAAGAGCATAGTCCAGGACCTGTTCGCACCTGTCCACTTCCCGCTTCATACCGGAAGATATCACTGTTTTTCCAACCAACAGATGCTCGACCAATTCTATATACGCCGAATACCCGATAATGACATCAGATGCTTCCAAGGCCTTTCTGGCTTTAGGAGACATCTGCTCTTCATTGCCCGGGCCGATTCCCACAACAGTTATTCTACCTGCTTTCATTTAATCGGTCCTCCCATATGGATAATGTTACGCCGTTGCCGGCCTGTTTAGGTAAAAGACACCGGCCCCTGGAAGCCATACAGCCTGCAGGTTCTGAGACCGCACCTACTCCGGTTGTATTCCTTACAAATTCTGATTGCTGGAATTGCGGGGCAATCACTGCAAGAGCCTCTGCAGAAAATGTGACAAGAGGGACCTTCAGGTGTTCCGACAGCCTCAAAAGTGCGGGCTCCTTCGCCTTCAGATCGATAGACGCGATCCTGCTCACCGCTCGCTGATCAATGCCCAGTTCCTGCAGGCTCCGCTCCACCAATCCGTAAACAGCCTCGAAAGCGATGTCCTTTCGGCATCCCACTCCCAGTGTGATGCATTTGGGAATCAGCCAGACTTCCTTCTCGCCAGGTTGGCATGAATAGGGTGTTACAACAATGCGCCATCCTTTATCCTCATGGGCATCCTCGGCCCTTACATACCCTGCAGGAAGATTTTCCGGCATTGGACCCCATGATGCCATCGATATCGGTTCACCGTCAAGCAGCGCAGCTGTAGCTCTTTTGGCAGCATCAAGATTCGGTATGATCCAATTGTTCTTTACAGCGAGCATATCAACAGCGGTCAGACCTTTCCCGTCAGTCGCGGTGGTCACAACTGCCTGAGCACCGGTCCGTTCAGAAATTTCCTGTGCCAGATGGTTTGCACCGCCCAGATGACCTGAAAGCAATGGAATCACCCATTTTCCCTGATCATCCATCACGAGGACTGCCGGGT
Source organism: uncultured Peptostreptococcaceae bacterium (assembly GCA_964511875.1). Taxonomy (GTDB): domain Bacteria; phylum Bacillota; class Clostridia; order Peptostreptococcales; family Acidaminobacteraceae; genus CAZEHS01. The sequence goes on along the minus strand of CAZEHS010000012.1, from coordinate 29,097 downwards.
CAGCATCTTTTCCTGCCAGGAAAGGAGCTATCATGCGCACCGCTATGCCGGATGCCATTATGAAAATCAAGGCATCCGTTTCAGCAAAAAGATTCCCTGTCAGCGTTTTAAGATCAGGTTCAATGGGACTGGCCCATGATTCGATCCAGGGCCCTGAAGTATAAACGGCAGCCTCAGGATAACTCTCCAGAAGGTTTTTCGACTGGGCAAACCCCAGTCTTGAAACAGAGAGTATCGCTATTTTCATTACTCAGCACTCCTGTATTCGTGTGTGAAGGTGGGATCATAGAGCTTTGAAAGCGAATACTGATCCCCCAGGAATCGTCCTACCAGGATCTGTGCAGTCTTACGGATGCCCGCCTCACGGACCTTGTCGCCGATATCGGCCAGGGTCCCCTGGATGATGCGCTGATCCGGCCAAGTGGCTTTTTCAACGATGGCAACCGGCGTATCCGACCCATAATGTGTGCAAAGCCTTGCCACTACTTCATCAATCATTTGGACAGAAAGGAAAATTGCCATGGAGGCCTGATGAGAAGCCAGTTTTTCCAGCTGCTCCGCTTCAGGCACAGGGGTTCGCCCTTCCAGACGGGTACAAATGATGGTCTGTGAGACATCAGGAAGTGTGAACTCTCTGCGAAGAGCGGCGGCAGAAGCAACAAAGCTGCTTACGCCCGGAATCACACGACATGGAATCCCGAGGGCATCCAAACGGTCGATCTGCTCACGGATAGCCCCATAGATGCTTGGATCGCCGGTATGGACCCGGGCAACCTGTTTACCTTGGGCAATTGCGTCCTCCATGACACTGATGACCTGATCCAATGTCATTTCAGCACTGTTGTGAACATCACTGCCTGATTTGCGTTTTGCAAGGACTTCCGGGTTCACCAGAGAGCCCGCGTAAATGATGACATCAGCCTCTTCTACTGCACGCTGTCCTTTAATTGTTATCAGTTCCGGGTCACCGGGGCCCGCACCTACGAATATGACTTCAGCCAAGAGAGAGTCCTCCTTTTTTTACGATCATGGTGGAGAGATACGGTACTTTACCGCTGGATAGCTCATGTATATCCGTACAGAGAGTTTCTTCCTCCGTACCGCAACGGCTTATCAGAACGAATTTATCCTGAAGGCCCATTTCCAGCAGGAGAGCAGCCAGTGTTTCGCTGTCATGGGAAGGCTTCATAATCACACAGTTATCGAAATTCTCAAGTGCTGCCCGTGCGTTTGAGCAGCCTTTCATCAGCGGCACAACAGCCAGGGTTTCATGGCCCAGTGTCAGCGGCAGATTCATCCGTGAAGCCACTGCCGTAAAGGAAGTAATCCCCGGTACCGTTTCCACCTCGACTCCCTGTTCCAGCAGATACGGAACCATATACATATAAGTACTGAATACCGTCGGATCTCCCAGTGTCAGGAATACGAGAACCTTGCCTTTTTCAGTTTCCTTATGGATTCGGATGGCATTTTCCCGCCAGGCTGCCCCGAGGATCTCCTTGTCGTGCGTCATCGGGAATACCAGGGCAAGCTGTTCGGTTTCTTCTCTAAGATAGGGTTCTGCAATCTTCAGGGCGATGCTTCCTTCATCCTTTTTAGACTCCGGGCAGACAATGACATCCGCCAGCCGAATCAGTTCCACAGCCTTTACTGTCAGCAGTCCAGGATCTCCCGGACCTACGCCTATTCCGTAAAATTTACCTTTCATCGTTCCTCCTGGTGGCAGATAGGATCATCACCGGATTCTGGGCTTCCCATAAAGTCAGGCTTCCGGCATTCCTGCCCCTTGCTATGGATATCTGAATCGTCTCGATCTCTTCAAACATTCCGTTTTTGATTGCTTTGACTGCCTCAGCAGCATTTTCAAGTGTCACGGTATTGAGCACAAGACGGCCCCCAGGACTCAGATGATCTCCGCACCAGTCAATCAGCAGGCCCATATGCCCTCCACTGCCGCCGATGAAAATCCCATCGAATTGAGTGAATTCTGCCAGCACTTCCGGAGCCGTGCCCGGGACAATCCTGAGATTCCTGACTTCAGACCGCTCGGCGTTGAGCCGGATCAGATCCAAAGCCTCCGGATTCTTCTCAACAGCAGTCACACTTCCCGCATGTGCCAGCAATGCTGCTCCGATAGTCACAGATCCGGTTCCCGCGCCGATATCCAGCAGATGATCTGAGGGACTGATCCGAAGCTTCAGCAAAGACAGCCAGCGTACTTCTTCCTTTGTCATTGGAACCGCTCCCCGCTGATAGGCGCTGTCTGCCATGAAGGCTTTTCGATAATCCGGGTTATCTGTCATTTTCCGCATCCTTTTTTAAACTGATTGCCTGCTCTGCAGGAAGAACGAGAACCGCGTTCAGAGGCTCAAAGAGCATATCCTGAATTTCTGTCACACATCCGATCGTGATGGTCTCATTACTATAAGAAAGGTTCTCACCAACCGCCATCCACAATTCATCTTTCTCCAGCAGTATCAGCTCGGATGCAATAGCTCCAGGAGTCATGATTCCATCCGTCAGGATCCCGGCCAGGGTATTTTCCTGAAATCGGCCAAGATCCAGCTCCCTGCCGTGGGCGCTGAGCAGGATGGCTTTCTCCCAGCAAAGTCCCAGTCTACCGAAAAAATACTGCAGTGAACCTATGCCGGGTATAACGTTCAGCGAAATCCCTGGGAGATGCTTTTTCAAATAGCCAAGAAGACTGTAAAAGCCAGTGTCCCCGGATACCGCAACGGATATATTCAAGCTGTGTGCATGCTCAAGAATCCAGTCGGCTGTTTCTGAATAATTCCCTTCCAGCAAGCGAGTATCTTTTACAAAGGGTGTCAGTTCTTCAAGCTGGCGACGGCCCCCTATGACTACGTCGGATTCTCTCAGGATCCTATGAGCGATCGGCAGCAGCCAATCCGGATGGCCTGGTCCGATCCCGACCACATTAATCTGTCTTTTCATGGGTTATTGCCTCCAGTAGAGTCCTGCCGGCTTCGTCCATGCCGATGATTCCCTTATCCAGTGTAAAGAGAATGGTTCCAACAGTAAGCTGTCCCCGGGTGCGTTCGCTGGATCGTTCGCTGACCCTTTTTGCCAGGATGGGGAAAACAGACTCCAGGCCCGCCTCCATCAGCAAAGCCACCGCTTCCTCCGTTGTGTTGCTGTTCAGAACACAGCGGATCAGCTCCTGGGAAGCTCCCTCGGATCCGGCCCAGGCTGCCAGTGTTTCCAATCGGCCGTCAGCCATACTGCTGTGTGTCTGGAATATCCCTGCTGCCACTTTGACCAGCTTTCCGAGATGGCCGACCCACAGGATTTCCTTGAATCCCATTTCCGATGCACGGTCCAACATGAATCCTGCGAAATTGCTGGTTTTTACGACATGTTCTTCTGATATGCCCAGTGTCATACCGATATCCCTGCCATAGTTCCCTGGCGTCATGACAATCCGGGTTAATCCGGCTGCTTTTTTCATGCTCAGATCCAGCGCCAGGGATTCTTTCAAAGCCTCTTCACTCATAGGCTCCACAATGCCGGAGGTGCCGATGATCGAGATTCCGCCGACAATCCCAAGTCTTGGATTGAAAGTCTTCAGTGCAGTTTCAGCTCCCTCAGGTACCGAAACCGTCACCGTGAATCCTTTTCCCTCCCGGATATACGGCTTCAGTATGTTCTCCATCATCTTTCTGGGTACCGGATTTATGGCAGGTTCACCGACTGCAATCTGAAGCCCGGGTTTCGTAACGGTACCGACTCCCGTCCCGCCTTTGAAGAGGACCGTGCCATGATCATTCCGCTGAACCCGGCTCACAATGAGGTGCTTGTCGGTCACATCAGGATCATCGCCTGCATCCTTCCGGATGGCAGCTTCTGCCCAGTCATCTCCCCGCCTGGGCTGCAGAACTTCCAGTACAACGGACCAGCCCTTGGGAGTCAGCACGGTGACGGCCTGAGGCGCCTCTCCTGTTTCCAGGAGCATCACTGCGGCAAGTGCCGCACCGGTGGCACAGGTCCCGGTGGTATACCCGTATTTCAGTTCCTTGCCATCACGGACGACTGTTCGCTCCATTCTCAATCTCCTCACGCAGCACATACAGCAATGCATTAAGAATCGTTGCTGCTACAGGACTTCCGCCCTTACGGCCGCGAATCACTATGGCAGGTACATCCAGTTTCAATAAGGCTTCCTTCGATTCAGCTGCACCGACGAAACCGATGGGGACGCCCACCACCAGATCGGGCTTTACAAGTCCCTGTCGGATATGTTCCATAAGAACGAAAAGTGCGGTCGGAGCATTTCCGATAGCGAAAATGCCTATTTCAGGCCGTTTGCATATCTGTTCCATGGCCACCATCGAGCGGGTGACCCCCCGTTCCTTGGCCTCTGCTGCAATGGATGCATCCTGGATGGATGTGATCACCTCTCCGCCCCACCTGCTGACTTCCCCTGCATTGATGCCGGAGGCTGCCATGCGCGTATCAGCGTATATGCTGCGGCCTTTACGTATGGAATCCAATGCCTTTTCAATCGGATTGTTGTGAAATACGATCAAATCCTTATATTCAAAATCTGCAGTTGTATGGATCACCCGTTTGACCACCTTCAGTTCAATCTCACCGAAGGAATGGGGGCCCATTTCTGATTCAATGATAGCCATGCTGCCTTTTTCGATTTCCTGGGGATTCAGTACTGCGATTTCAGGATAGTTCATGATACCTCCTCGCTCAAGGCCGCCATCGCCTGATACAGGTGAGCGACATATAATTCCTGTATTTCCGGCATTTCGCCCATTCCTATCAGGATCGGCTCTGCTTCATAACCCTGCTTTTCCAGAATGGTTTTCCATGAATCCTCTTCATCACTGGCCATATCATTCTGAGCATGATCGCCAGCGACCAGCATCAGCGGCATCATATATATTTTCCTGTATTTCTTCGATGCTATCATTTCCATGACCTCAGGCAGCTCAGGGTATCCTTCCACCGTACCGACATGGACATGCTCGTGGCCCATCTGCTTGAAGGTGAAGTCCAGCGCAGGGTAGGCTGCATTTGAACTGTGCACGCTGCCATGTCCCATCAGAAGGAGCGCTTCTCCATCATTCAGTACCGGACCGTGCTTTACGAATATCTCTGCAACCTGCTTGTAATCAGCTGTTGAATTCAGCAGTGCAGTGCCTACTGAAAACTTTTCGAATCCTTTTCTGTACTTATGGCACACGATCACCGTATCATGATATTCCGAACCGTTTATGATGTGCAGGGGCTGTACGATAACCTTTGAATAACCCTCTTCATAAAGCTTTTTCAGCGCTTCCTCAGGGGTATCCACATTCATGTTGTCCCGCTCGCGGAGAACCTTTATTATCATCTTCGATGTAAAGGCGCGCCGGATATCATAGCCCGGAAAAGCCTCTGCAATCCTCGTTTCTGTCGCATCAATGGTTTTCGCCCGAGTCTCCGCATAAGATGTCCCGAAGCTCACCACCAGAATAGCCTGCATTTCAGGACTGGCGGTAGGATGAAGTTCTGTAATCATGTAAGTCCTCCTTGTAGAAAGATAACCTTTTGCCACAGATGTCACTGATGAGATGCGATGAAAGACTGATAGAAGTGTTCAAATCATCTGTGTCATCTGTGCATCTGTGGCAAAGTTTTTAATTGTCCATTACACAAAAAATCCCTAACTTGGAAGTTAGAGATTGACAAACATGGCCTTTGGGCATGCTTGAACGCACCTCCCATCGAAGCGTTTCAAACAATCCACTGGCAGGTTTCCTGGCTTGCCAATCATCCGATATCAATCCCTTCCCGGTTTCCCAGTGGTTATCATTGACTCGTCCTGGCTTACAGTAGCGTGGGCTGCGACGGATTTTCACCGTTCTTCCCTTTTACCCTTTCGGCACCAACAGATTACGATATGAAGTTTACAGAATCATTATATCCGATTGGATGAAGGGACACAATGAATTATTTGGAGCGCGTATTCAGAAGGTCTATGGCACGAAGAATGTCCTTCAGAACAACATAGATCCGATTCAGGGTATATTGGAGACTCATAAGGATAATGAAGAGAATCAACACACCGCCCCATACATATTGCTGATAATCCATCTTGAATCCTCCTAATCGATGATTCTAAGCGTCATTTTCCCTAAGACGGTTTTGTTTATGAGAGATGATTTTTCAGCGGAAACAGACACAGTATCCGGATCACCGTCACTTATATATCTGCTCTCAGGATTCATTTTCATTCGAGCAATCCAGTCACCGGCTTCGTCCGGGTCATCGCCACACCGGACCCGATTGATGGCAAATGGATCGAAACCTTCCATATAGGCAGGTAGCTCGGGTTGCCATCCCACATTGCAGATGCCTGTATTTCGATATTCCATTCCTTCGAATGCGCCTGCAATCACTGAATCCATGGGCGCCTGTTCCTTAGGACGGATTCCGTAGGGCAATGCCAGAAGGTTCACGGTTTCTCCGGTAATAGCCTGCAAGGCAGCAGCATTCTTTCCAAGCGCCACCTGTATCAGATCTGGAGAAAGCACGGATAACTTTTCATGGCTCCATGTATGGTTACCAATCGTATACCCTTTTGAAACGAGATAATTCAGCTTATCTTTCAGCAGTGACTTCTGACCGAAAGGGACTCCTCCATTTACAAAAAATGTCGCCTGCGGATTGAAGTCGGGGTGCTCGGTTCTAAAAAGTTCCATAATCCCTAATGCACAATCATCCGTCGGAGCAATTCCCTCTCCACTTGCCGTATATTGGGTCCGATCCCCATCATCGAATGTGATCACAACCGGCGAATAACCCGCGGGGACATCCACTCTTCCAACAACGAAATCGTTAAGGGAGATAGGTCGGTACCCTTCCAGATAAAGAAGCTCAAGATCTTTCCTGAACATTTCAGCAGTCCGATCATAGTCAGATTTTGAATCCATGATCCGATGATACATGATTATGGGTATACGGCCTGCTTCATTCGTGTTATCCGGTATCGGCAATTCGACCGCCTGGGTATTTTCAGTATTCGGGGATGTCACTCCTGCCGGTCCGATTGCATCAGCCTTTGGTACACAGCCTGAAAGCAGCAGACCTGCAAGGATACATCCGTATAGGACATTACGATAATTCTTCATCATTCAACCTCTATTCTTATTGTTATCTCGACTCAGCATACCCTATTATCCTAAATTTGAACAGGTGGAATCTTTGTATTATGACTGTACTTATAACGAGTTTCTATGATATACTGTTCAAGATTTCGCTAAAGGAGTGAGCCCATGTTCGATCAGGATTCCCAGATAGAAGCCCGGCACAAACTACTGATTCTCTACATCTTATCAGAGTTCAAAATGCCTCTTACCAACACACAGCTCACTGAGTTTGTCATGGAACTGCATTTTATCGACTACTTCACCCTGCAGCAATACCTGGTTGAACTGATTGATAAATCGCTGATTGAAGTATCAGAATCAAGCAGTACGACAAATTATCTGATTACCAGCCAGGGTCTCAACGCCCTGAGCTTTTTTAATGACCGCATTCCACAGGATATCAAGAATCGTATGGCAAAAGCAGTTGTCATAAAGAGACGCTCAATCTACAGGGATGCCGAAATTCTTTCGGAATACCGTCAGGTCAATGAACAGGAATATATCGCTCACCTGCGTGTTGAGGAACACGGACATACCCTGATTGACATCGAACTCAATCTGGTGACCAACCGTCAGGCCAAGGATGTCTGCCGACGATGGAAGGAAAACGCTCCGGAGATATATGCCTCATTGATCCGCAGTCTGGTTCCTGAAGACAATCATATAATTGAAAATACAACGGCTGATATGCCCTTGATCACAGAATGAAACAAAAAAATCCTGAATCGGTTATGATTCGGGATTTTTTCGTTCCATCGAATGAAATCAAAAATAAAACGGCCTCACAGACCGTTGAAATGATCATCCTGTTTCCGTCAGGAGTCCTGATCGCTGTATCTGATAATACGAAAACCGGTTGTGATCAGAGCCTTCTCCTGGCATAGTGTTTCGTTGAAGATTCCCATCCCATGAAAATAATCATAGTTCTTGAGATAGAGCTCCTTGCTTACAGGCACCTTGTACTCACCCTTCTCCATTTCAAAAATGTACTTGATATCCATTCAATCGCCCCCCAGTTCCTGGTGTTTTTTAAATACCCAAATCGGATATTTTAAAACAGGAATCCAAAGGGAAGCATTAAAATCGTACTCCAGACCTACCTTCAGCTACAGGGTGATTTGCAGATCAACGTTCTCACCTGTCCGATCAGATATAGTGATCCGAAAACAAGGAGCACCTCGTCCGGTTCAAGCTCTTCCATGGCTGTGCTAAGCGCATCCGCGATTTCTGGAATCGGTTTGGCTGAAAGATTCCTTCGTTCCAATTCAACCGCAAGGTTCTCTGCAGTCAAAGCCCGGGGATTGTCAGGCGTCGTGGTGATGGCCCTGTCAAGGTAGGGAGCCAATTCATCAAGAATTCCGCCATAGTCCTTGTCGGACAGGACTCCGATCAGTCCGATGATTTTTTTGCCGCTCAGATATTGGTTTATCGCTTTGGAAAGGCTCTTTGCACCATGAACATTATGGGCACCGTCTATGAGTATCAGAGGATCGTTCCGCAGCACCTCCAGGCGCCCGGCCCATCTTGCACCCTTGAAACCTTTGTAAATCGACTCCCGATGAAGCACCATGTTCAAGTGGTCCTTCATGGCTTTCAGAGCTGTGAGCGCTAACTGGGCATTCATAACCTGATGGTCGCCAGCCAGATGGATTTCAAGGTCCTCAAACATTTCATCAGGGAAGATCACATCGAAAAGGGTTCCTTTGATGCTGCTTTCCTTTACAGTGATCAGCTCCGGATCAGCCACAATCAGGCAGGCGCGCTTGTCCTCAACGATCTTCTCGATGACATCAAGGGCTTCTACTGCTTGGGGCGCGGATACAACCACTGATTTATTCTTGATGATTCCGGCTTTCTCATAAGCGATCTTATCGAGGGTCTCTCCCAGATAATCCGTATGGTCCAAGGCAATGGGGGTGATTACTGAAATCAGAGGCCGCTCGATTATGTTCGTTGAATCAAGACGCCCGCCCATTCCCACTTCCAGTATTACAAAATCTGCTTTCTGACGCTTATAGAATTCCATGGCTATCGCTGTGACAATCTCGAATTCTGTCGGATGAGGCATTCCCAGGGCCAGCATTTTGTCCACCTTCATCTTGACAATCTCGGTGCAGGTCGCCAGATCGGAATTCTCGATGCAGTTCCCGTTCAAGCGGATCCTTTCATTGAACACTTCAAGATAAGGGGATGTGAACAGTCCCACATTGTACCCTTCCTCCATCAGGACTTCATTGATAAAGGCAGATGTTGATCCCTTGCCGTTTGTTCCGGCCACATGGATGAAACGGAGCTCGCTCTGCGGGTTCCCCATGAGCTTGAGCAGGAATCGGATGTTTTCCAAGCCCAGCTTGCTCCCAAACCGGTATGTGCTGTGTATATAAACGATTGCCTCTTCGTAGTTCATTGATCCTCCCAAAAAAAATAAAAAAAAAGTATTTTGCCACGGATAACACGGATGAACACGGATGAACACAGATGAAGGGTTATGAACCCACCTGATGTCACTGTTCGATGGGTTTGCATCATAATTTTCACTCCGTGTAAATCCGTGTTATCCGTGGCAAATGGCCATATCTTTAGTTTAACTTTGAAGTAACAACTTCCAGACGTTCAGAAACCTTCTCCAGCATTTCGGTGAATTTTTTCTGTTTTTCCTGCTCTTCAAGAATCAGTTTTTCCGGAGCCTTCGCTACAAAACCTTCATTTGCAAGCTTTGCTATTACGCGGTCGATTTCCTGTTGAAGCTTTGCCTTCTCGCGGCTGAGGCGGTCCATTTCCTTTTTGTAGTCAATCAGATCATCCAGGGGCATGAAGATCTCTGCGCCCTCGATTACGGCTGCTACGGAGTCATCCGGTATTTCATTGCGGTCAGTGACAATGATCACGTCAGAGGCAGAGGACAGGGCTCTCAGATAGTCTGCATTCTCAAGGAGTAGTTCACCCGTGCTAATCTCTGCCAACACCAGCAGCCGTGCTTTTCTGGACGGAGGCACATCCATCTCAGCCCGTACGTTCCGAAGGGCTTTGATTGCTTCCATCAGCAGATTCATATCCTTTTCGGCTGCAGGATCAACGTAGCCCTCAGCCATGACCGGCCATGTGTCCAGCATGATTTTTGAGGATGTCTCGGGAATATGCTGCCATATTTCTTCTGTAATGAACGGAATGAACGGATGCAGCAATTTGAGAATGGATTTCAGGAATGTGAGCAGAACTGCTTTAACGGTTTCCTTTGCAGTTTCGTCATCACCGTAAAGACGTTTCTTCGTCAGCTCAATATTATCGTGACTTGAGTATGTGCGCTCTGTGTGTCTATACGGTTTGCCGGTGTTGTGCCCGTGTGCGAACTTATCCAGGTTCCGGGTCACTTCTTCCGTAACCGTTTGAAGCCTTGAAAGGATCCAGCGGTCTGCCAGTTCAAGCTTCATGTTTTCATTCATTTCATAGGATTTATCATCAAGTGCTGAGATGACAAACCGGGAAGCATTCCAAAGCTTGTTTGAAAAGTTGCGGCTGGCTTCCACCCGTTCAATCTGGAACTTCATATCGGCACCCGGACTGTTGCCGGTAACCAGCATGAAACGAAGAGCATCGGCACCGTATTGGTCGATGATATCCAGCGGATCCACTCCGTTTCCGGATGATTTGGACATTTTCGAACCGTCTGCAGCACGTATCAGCCCATGAATGAATACATATTTGAACGGCACTTCATCAAGCTGTTCCAGCGCAGAGAAAACCATGCGGACAACCCAGAAGAAGATGATGTCATAAGCCGTCACCAGAACATCTGTCGGGTAGAAATACTTCATTTCCGGAGTCTCATCCGGCCATCCTAATGTGGAGAAAGGCCAGAGTGCGGAGCTGAACCAGGTATCCAGAACATCCTCATCCTGGACAAAGTGGTTGCTGCCGCACTTTTTACATACCTGAGGCATTTCCCTGGCCACAACGATCTCGTCGCATCCCTGGCAGTAATATGCCGGAATCCGGTGGCCCCACCAGAGCTGACGGCTGATACACCAGTCCCTGATGTTCTCAAGCCAGTGCTGATAGATTTTCGTGTATCGCTCCGGAACAAATTCCAGCTGCTTGTCGTCGATCACCGCCATGGCCGGTTCCGCCATGGACTTCATGGAAACGAACCACTGATCGGACATCATAGGCTCAACGACTGTGGAACAGCGGTAACAAATGCCTACATTATGAAGATGAGGCTTGATATCCACCATATGCCCCTGAGCTTCAAGGTCCTTTACGATTGCCTTACGGGCATCGTAACGGTCCATTCCTTCATATTTGCCGCCATTATGATTGATCGTGGCATCCTTGTTCATGATGATGCAGTGCTCCAGATTATGACGCTGACCGATTTCAAAGTCGTTTGGGTCATGGGAAGGGGTTACTTTCAGCGCACCTGTTCCCAGCTCAATGTCAACATGGTGGTCAGCTACAATTGGAATTTCTTTTCCAACCAACGGAAGGATCACTGTCTTACCGATATATTTGCTGTATCTTGGATCATCAGGGTTCACCGCAACGCCGGTATCTCCCAGAAGTGTCTCCGGCCGCGTGGTGGCGATCTCAAGATAATCCTCAGAATCCTTGAGAAAATACTTGATATGATAGAACGCCCCGCTTTTCTCTTCGAATTCCACTTCCGCATCGGAGAGGGAGGTCATGCAGTCCGGGCACCAGTTGATCATACGGTAACCCCGGTAAATCAGTCCCTTTTCATGGAGCCTTATAAAAACCTCGGTAACGGCTTTGTTGCAGCCCTCATCCATGGTGAAGCGTTCCCGGCTCCAGTCACAGCTGTTTCCAAGTTTTTTCATCTGTACGACAATCCGATCCCCGTAGACTTCCTTCCACGCCCAGGCCCGTTTGAGAACTTCGTCACGGCCCAGCTCTTCCTTACTGATGCCCTCTTCCTCACGGATTTTCTCAAGAACCTTGACCTCCGTCGCGATTGAGGCATGATCGGTACCCGGGAGCCAAAGCGCCTCAAAGCCCTGCATGCGCTTCCATCGGATCAGAACATCCTGAAGCGTGTGGTCCAGTGCATGGCCCATATGGAGCTGCCCTGTGATATTGGGCGGAGGGAGTACGATGGTGTAAGGCTGTTTCGTCCAGTCCACCTTCGCCTTGAAACAATCCTGGTCCATCCACGCCTGATAGATTCTGTCTTCAAAATCCTTCGGTTGATAACGGCTTTCCATGGTTTTCTGCATTTTCATTTCTCCTGTTCTTGGTTAATCTGCTATATGATTAGATTTCCTGCTGAATACATTGAACTTCTCTGCAAAAACAAAAAAACCTCTTCATCCACACTGGGACGAAAAGGTAAATTTCCGCGGTACCACCCAAATTCCTTTCGGCGCTTGAAGCCTGTAACGGAGCTACCCGCCCGGATCTGAAAACTCAGTCCGGAAACTCAGAAGCGACCTTCCGACAACCGCACACCAGAAACCTTTCAGCCCAGGGTTTCCTCTCTTTGTGGGGCGCTGCCGTACTCCTCTTCTTCACTGCGTTTGCCTGATTAACCCTATTATATGGGGTTGAATCAGACCTGTCAATGGCACGCTGAGCGTTAACGGACGATATGGAACGAATAGCGTCGCTCCAGATACTTCACCAGTTCCTCCACAAGGGGTCTGTACTGGGGATTCATCACACTCCACTCCCTGTGGAAATTAACAAACACCGTCCGTTTGACCGTCATGGAAGGCATGAAAGGGTTCCCGTCGAATTGCCTTTCCTCTTTGAATATGCACAGCCGTGTGATACGGCCTGCGCCTTTATCCAATGTGACGGGATCTATTCCGAAATCCACATATTCCTTGTGGACAAGGGCAAACCAAAGGTAGTCATCAATTGATCCTTTAATGAAGCCGTAACTCTTGGAATTCCGTTCAAGCTGTATGTTATGCAGATAATCGTTCATAATGGACCCCCCGTTCGCATGGGCTATTTATTATATTTCCCATAATCAACCGGGTCAAACACTTGTTTTATTCGTTTGCTACAACTGCTGCCATAAATCTGTATCTTGGCCCCTCACTATTCTCGGACCGCGCACGCAATTCATTCACTTTCCGGTTCAATTCAACGAAAATCTCTTCATATTCTTCCGGGGTCAACAGGATATCCTCCATCAGAAGAATGGCTTCATTATTGCAGTAACGGTCATTGCAACGCTCTAAAAAAAGCTTTTGCGTGGTTTCGAAAATTTCAATGATTTCGCCGTCGTCACCTGAAAATTGATTGTTGTATGAGATATCACCGATATCCTGGTTGAACACCTTAAAGGTTTGGGCAGTCGGCTCATAGAACTTTGCGATGATCCCGTTTATTTCTTTTGTGTGCTTCAGCTTGAGAATCCCGACAGATTCCAGTTTCTTAACATGATAATGGACCTTTGCAGGAACCTCTCCCATCTCATCGGCGATTTGCTTAACGGTAGCAGGCCGTGCCAATTTATAATACTGATTCATGATCATCATTCGATATGGATCAGAAAATGCTTTGATTTCCTTCATACTTGTTAATGTTTTAACACTTTTCAAGATCTCATCCCCCAAGTTTTAAGAGTCATGGTCCATAAAAATAATATTCCAAACAAAAAAAGGAATTCTTTATCGCTAAATTGTTTTTGTCCTTCCCTATTATAATAGCTATTTTTCAATCCTTCTGTCAATTGCTTTTGACAAAAATATAGCAAGCACCCGTAATTGTCAATATGTCTAGGGTGCTTGTCCTTGCTATTCCAATTCGATCGAGATGTCGCCGACAGCAATATCCAGATTCAAATCCACTTTTTGCGCTGCTGAATTGTAATTGATGCTTGTATAGACATTCCCTTGTTTTACGTAATCATCGCCTTCTATATTTATATCGTTGAGTGATCCTTCTATGACAGCCTTGAAGCCCACACTTTTGGGGAGCGTCACGTTGAAATCCGAAGCCTTCACATCGGCAGCGATGGTTGCTTTCCTATCCACTTTACCGATTCGGATATCAATATCGCCTGCGCCTGAATTCAATTCCAGATTCTTAAGGATGATGTCTCTGAAATCCAGATTTGCCTCAGTGGCTCCGGCATCGATCCTCAGATCCCACGGAATGCTGTTGTTCAGCTCATAGTTGTACTGCCAGCTGTTGTCAGTATTGGACCCGGTGCTCAGAATAAAGGCTCCGCCATCCAAATTGAAGCTTTTCCGGATGCCGCCATCAGTGGTCAATGCACTTTCTTTTGCGTAGTTGCTCGGAAATCTTCCATTCAACAGATTCTCGTCCTGCCCTGAGATTTCCAGGGAGCCTGCCGGCATCTTCAGATTCAGTTCCGCGGAAGTGATGTTCTGTTCCATAGGGTATGTCTTGCTTATTGTTCTATGTCCGGATCCTGAGCCATCAAAATCAAACCTGAAATTCCAGTCTTCCGAAGGCGGATACATCATCCCTGCCACAACCAAAGCGACAATCAGTCCAGTGAACGTAAACAGCTTGATAAGAATGTGATTATTGAAGAACAGGTTCAGACCCACAGCTACGATGATCAGCGGCCAGATGCGGCTGAACCCGCTGAGAATCGACCAGGATATCACTCCCAGATTTCCAAGCAGCAGCAATATTCCAATCGTCATTATTACAAATCCGGAGTAGAGACGGCCATGGTTATTCATGACCCTACCCCCTTTTTGCAATCAGGCCGATGCCCACAAGCACCAGACAGATTGCCCAGAGCAGTCCGAAGTCGATGGAAGGAATATAACGCCTCACCATGAAAAACACGCCCAGCATGACCAGGAACAGCCCCACATATTTACGGGATGCTCCGGAATCCTTACGCCATCCGTTCATATCAGACCAGTTATTCGTGCTGCTGGATTTTTGCTCGGTACCGGAACTGCTTTCATAGTTGTTTTGCTGATCCGTTGACATTTCCTCAACACCTCCAGTGGGTTCCAGCGGCACGACCACTGCTGCGATGATGTAAGCGATCAGTCCCAGTCCACCAGTGGCCAGAGTTGCAATCACCCAGCCGATACGTACCAATGATACATCAAAGTTGAAATATTCGGCTATCCCGCCGCAGACACCGCTCAGGAAGGTGTCCTTCCTCGATCTGTAAAGACGTTTATTCATGGCATGCACCTCGTATCAATATTTTCCCTCTTCCTCTTCCGAATCAATCTGCTCAACAGGATCAGATACATAATCCGCTGGTTCATCCGGCATTACTGAATCTTCCTCACCTTCTGGTGAAGGCTCAGGAACAGGCGCTGCTTCTTCAGCTTTCACACTTTCTTCGACAGCACCGGCAGCTGGAGCAGTCGTCGGCTGATATGCTCTTTGCTCAGGTTCCGAAGATCGATTGTGCCGCTTCAGGATATATCCTGAAGACGGTTCCAACGGAATGATGAGCGCGCACATCACATAAACCACCAGAAACGTGAATCCCGAAAAAATCACAAGAGCCACCGTAACCAATCTCACCAGAGTAGGGTCCAAATTGAACATCTCTGCAATCCCGCCGCAAACGCCAGCCACCATTTTCGTATCTCTTGAACGATAAATCCGATTATCCATAATGTTCACTCCTTATTTGTTTTCTTAAGTTAAGGTTACCATGGAGATGTTGCACAAACAAGGCTGTAAGGGTTTAATGCTTGTTTAAGAATTTCTTAACGGAGGTATGGTACGTTTAGCCAAGTTACGCCTGAAAGCGTTGATATTAGAATGTTTCAAAATGCCGAAATTCCAGTTGGAGTCAGTTTTACCCCATTGTTTCCATTGGCGTTGGGGTGGAAATTGGGGTGGAAGTCCAATAATACATTCTATCCCTGCCATGATTGAAGATAATTTCCATTGCATATACATCACACGTACGGAACTTTCCACAAAACCATTCGTCAAAGTAAATAAGGCAGAGAAATGACGGAACTTTTCACAAACTGCTTTCATGGAGGTAAAAATATTATGAAAAAGCGATTTGCATTACTTATGGCACTGGCAATGATCTGCATGGTTGCCGCATTGGTTGGATGTAGGCAAGGCAGTACAGGGAATGCCGCCGTTTCAGAAAACAGCACAAAAAACAGCACCGCAAATGTTGAGAAGGTCTCAATTGTCTACGAGAATACAGAGTATGGCTTCCGTTTCTCACTGCCGGACAGCTGGAAGGACTATACCATTGTCACTGATACATGGAAAGGGCTGGCTACAGGAAATTCTCAAGGTGAAAAGGTTGTGGAAACGGGCCCGATGATATCGATCCGAAATCCTGAATGGACGCCTGAAAAAGCACAGCAAGATATACCCATCATGATATTCACCTTAAAGCAATGGGACTCAATGAACAAGGAGGATGCTTTTCATATCGGTGCAGCGCCAATTGGCCCCAGTGAACTTGCTCGCAATTCCAAATATATTTTTGCGTTGCCTGCCCGTTATAACTTCGCATTCCCGGACGGCTACGAGGAAGTGGAAACCATCCTGAAAGGCAATCCTCTCAAACCAATTGAAGATATAAACCCCAAATAACTAGATATGAACACTAAATCAAAGTTAGAATTGAGCTATCCCAGTAGGTGATAATTGTTTTTTTGAGGCATATTAGACTAATTATGTGTTTAATGTCCAATACTATTCGTCAGAACAAAAGAATTCCTAGCTGCTCCTTAAACGGGTTGCAGCTAGGAATCTCTTTTAATAAGCTATTTGATTCCTCGTAATCAGTGTTTATTAATCCGCAGTCATGCAAGCAATCGGCTATTACCTCCTATCAGCTTGTTGTCGTCCCATTATGTGTGAATGGGATTGCTAAGGCCCTACAGGTGATGTTGTATTAATGTGCCGGTGAGGCCTTCAGTTTCGTCCTACTTGTTTATCAATAAACCACCGTTATTTCACACGTATCCGTGAACCCACCATCATCGGTTGTAACTGTGATCGTTGCCGATCCTGCTGATACCGGAGTCACTTGCCCGCCCGATACGGTTGCCACGGCTTCATTGCTTGACGACCACGTTACGGCTTTGTTGGTTGCTTCTGCAGGGGCTGCCGTCTCTACTAATGTTACTGCCATTCCGCCTGCAGTCAGATCCACTGTTTCAAGGTCTAGTGTCACGCCTGTTACAGCTACCGATGCTGGTATGATCACTCCATTAGTTGACGTATAATTATTTGGTTTGATGTATATTGCCGCATCTGTTCCGCCAAGGGTGTAGACGACTGTTATTGTTTTTCCAGTCCCTACGGCTGAATTATTGTAGTTTGCTACTGCGCTGACTGTCACTACATCTCCGGCAACAACACCGCTTAATGTTCCCGGTGTCACCACTGCAGAAGTATTGCCATCATAAACCTTGGACAGAGTCAGTGTTGGAGGTGTAATCGTCAACGGCAGGAACTGCGTCACGGTTACGGTGCAATTAGCCGTAAACCCGCCGTCTGCGGTTGTTGCCGTAATGACTGCTGTCCCGATGGATTCTCCAAACACTCTGCCTGTCTCATCCACGCTGGCAACACCGGAGTTACTGGATGTCCAGGTCACGATTTTGTTTTTTGCATTGTTCGGTACGAAATTCGCTGTCAGCCATTCTTCTCCTCCAACGAGGATGCTCGTCGTTGATTTGTTCAGACCGACACCCGTAACCGGAGTCGACGGCTGTGCATTGTACCATTCGCTCATGGTCATGACGCTGAGCTGATTTGCATCGGTTTTTGCTTTAGCGTAATCGACTATGGCCTGTAAATCTGCGATTGTTACGATCAGGTCGTTTTCATTTAATTTTGTCGGTTCTACCTTGTGCAGCATCAAGACTGATGTTGTTCCATTCGCCACCGCATAATCAATGGCGGCCTTGACATCAGCCAGGTTAGTACCCGGATTTACGACTTCGGTTTCAACGAACTGAACCGGCAGTTCAAAAAAGTTTGTAACTGGAATTGCTTGATTGGTTCCTGGGGTATCCTCAATCGTTGACTGACCGGTTAAGACTCCCATATTCTTTAGAATTTCAATAAGGGGTGCGCTATAGAGACCGGACGGATAAGCCGCATTATATGCGGATCTTGTCCAGCCGCTTGTGATAAGCCAATTTTGATTGTCCTGATAGACGGCCTTCATGGCCGCAAGATCAGCTTGAGTCGTGCTTGAACCGATCTCGACGTATGAGCCGTCCGGATTCAGCGCAACAGTGCCATCTGCATTCCACCGGTAGTCCAGATGGTTAGCGGTATGGTTGCTGACATCCCACCCATAGGAGTAAAGGGAGTTCAACTGATCCATGGACATGATTTCCGGATTCGGTACCAGTTGGGTTACGATATCCCTATTGATGTATGCTGTGCCCTTAAAACCTGCCTTGTTCAAAATGGGCCAGGCATTCGTGATATTGTCCTTCCAGGCATCTTCAAAGGTGAAGATCAATTTAGCTGCAGCTGTTTGATTGGAAAGTGCTGGCACCACGACGTCCGATGGCGTTCCTGCACTGTATCCGGTGACAGCTTCATACCTTACATTGTACGTTCCTGCAGCAAGACCTGTAATTTCTATCCCTGATACGGATATATAGTCTGCAGCCGTAGACAGCTTGTATTCCATCGTAGCTGCAGCATATAAGATTCTTCCGTCATTGTTTGCTGTTGTCGTAGGTGTTACGCCAATTAGCCCAATAGGCGCAGCTTGTGGCGCTTCGACCGGGACTACGACTTGAGCTGCAGCACCGGCATTGAATCCGGCTTTTGCTGCATAACGAACATCGTAGTTGCCTGATCCCAAACCGATGATTTCAGGTTCGGTTGCAGGTGTCCATTCTGTCGGTTCTGTCGACAGCTTGTATTCCATTGCCAT
This sequence comes from uncultured Peptostreptococcaceae bacterium, assembly GCA_964511875.1. GTDB lineage: Bacteria > Bacillota > Clostridia > Peptostreptococcales > Acidaminobacteraceae > CAZEHS01. Next base: position 10,074 of record CAZEHS010000012.1, on the reverse strand, counting down.
TGTTGTACCTGTGATTTTACCGGTATTGGTTGATGGTGTTGTGGGTGCCCATCCTTGGAGCCCTACAGGAGCAAGTTGGTCCTGAGGAGGAGCAACATAAATCGGTACCACTACCGTGGCCACTGCTCCTGCATTGAATCCAACCTTAGCCGCATATCTCACATGATAGGTACCCGGATTCAAATCGATGATTTCCGGTCCCGTTACGGCTATATAAATTTCACTTGTCGATGGCTTGAATTCCATCGCTGTGGTTGTTCCGGTAATTTTACCTGTGGGGTAGATCGATGATCCGGGCGCGACTCCCACAAGACCTGTCGGTGCCGGTTGATCTTGAGGCGCGGCATATTCCGATACCGATACAGTGCAGCTTACCGCAAATTTACCGTCCTTTGTTGTAGCTGTAACTATTGCTGTTCCTGGTTTTATTGCTGTAATCGCTCCAACGGTGCTTACTGCTGCCACTTTTTTGTTGCTTGAATACCAGATCACATTCGTATTTGTTGCATCGGGCGGTACCACTGTTGCAATCAAATTAACCTTTTGACTAACCACCATTGAAATCTCACTTTGATCTAAGATTATTCCGATTGCATCAATAGGTAACGGATTAGTAACTGTAACTATACATTTTGATGTTAATTTTCCATCCGTAGTTGTAACTGTGATTGTTGCAGTGCCTGATTTTACTGCTGTCACTGTTCCTGTACTGCTTACTGCTGCAACCCTTTTGTTGCTTGAGGACCAACTTGTTTCCGGGTTACTTGCGTTGGGCGGGTCAATTGTCGCGACAAGATTGACCTTTTGACTGACTGTCATCGTCACCGCGCTTTGGTCTAATGTTATTCCGGTCACATTAATGAATAATGCATTAAGCTCATCTGTCGTAGCTTGCACTGAGGGAACCAGTGAAAAAATCAAAGCAATTATCGCTATAAGTAATAATCTTGATTTCATGTCATTACCTCCAGTTCGGTCTTCACTCCTTTTCTTTTATTTACAGCATCCATTGACTTACCATCCCGTAAATCCTGCTCGATAACTCTTCATTAACCTGTGTTCACCAGACAGATTTTTTCATCGATGACCCCCTTGTCTGTGAATTTTCCAGGAAGCGTCCTGTTTATAGAGTGAACTTTATCATCCCATAGAGAAACAAAAAACCGACCATATCTGGTCGGTTAGGCAACTTGCTCTCAAAAGGGAATAATCGTCCAACAATCCCTTAAGATCATCGCTCCCAATATGTGCAGTACCCTTTAGCTTATCATACTCGTAAATACCCATGCATGCTTTAACCAAACATTATTTAGCCCCAACGGCACATTCCGCTGATACGCAATTAACCACTGATTGCTTATCATGCATTCCGCTCCATAATAATTCTGCTCACTCTCTTCGCCATCGCCATTATTGTAAGTATGGGCGGATTTCCTAAAGATTCGGGAAATAATGTTGCATCGGCAACATACAGGTTTTCGGGAAGCTTGGGATTGTGGAAGGTTTCGGCTTCCTGTTTCGTTAGCGGCAGCATACCGCCGGGGTGTCCGGCATTTACCGTACCAAGAAAAACAGTGTCCTTACTTATGCCATACCGGCTAAGTATCTCCTTGCAGATCCCGACGGCCTCCTGAAGTCTTTCCTTATCAATATCGGTAAGTGTTTTTAATATACTTTTGTTCTTACTGCTCCCGGCACTCGAATCTGCCAGCTTGATCATCAATGACAGGGTATCCGAGGCAGGATAGCGCCAGTTCTTATTGAAGAAAAAACTCAGATAATCAAAGTAGGGGGACAGGATATAATGCTCCCTCTGTACGGCAAACGGCATAGAAAGCTCTTTGTTCTGAAGGCTCCCCTTGCACTGTGCTGCTACGCATAAAACCGGATCGACAAACAGCCTGCTTTCACATTCAATGCCGGAATTCTGAAGTATGACAGGGGTTGAAAACCCGCCTGCAGCCAAAATGACGATATCCGCAGGAAAGAAGCCTTTCTGTGACTGAACTCCCTTGACGTGACCCTTTTCCGTGATCACCTTATAAACCTTACAGCCTGTAATGATTTCCGCTCCCGAATCCTTTGCGTCCTTCAGAAATTGACGGCTATCCCATTTGACATTGTACGGACAGCCAAGGACGCATCTTCCGCAGTCCCTGCAACCCCTGTAATCTCCAAGCTTCGGTATAGGCTGAGGGTTCAGGTCCATTTCCCTGCATATTTCAAACAATCTTTTTGTGCTATCCCGCCATTTATTCTGATGATCGACTGTAATGGGAATTTCCCTGTAAAGCTCCTCGAATTCATCGTCCAGATCAATCCCAAGCTCCTTCAGCCCTTTGTCCATACGAAGGGCATTTCCCGCAGACAGCGTGGTAGTACCGCCGAGGCCTATTCCGCTTACCATGATCATCCGATCTTTTGTCTTTTGGATTCTCATTGACGGAAACAGGAGCTGAATTTCACGCTCATCAAAGAACAGCCCGGATTTTTTCAGCTTTTCCAGGGCGGATAAATTGAATCCAAAAGGTTTGAATTCCCTGCCTGCCTCCAGGACCGTCACATTGAATTTCCCCTGAAGCTTTTTTGCAGCGGCTGCTCCGCCCGCACCGCTGCCGACAACGATGACTCTTTTCATCTCAAAGCCCCCTGCTTAAATACCCTTTACAGCAGCTTTCCCCTTCGGTGATCCTTTGGCTGAAAGATGGTGTGCCGCCCGAAAGTCCTGCTGCCAAGCCTTCATCCAGTGATGAAATAAGATCGCATACGCCTCCGGAATAATACTTGCTGAAAAAACACTGCTTGATTATGAATTCGCCATCACTGTCACATTGAAAATCTATATCGATAAGCTTATAAATGACCTTAATTGCCGTTACAGCGTCTTCCCAGGTCACGACATGAAGGTCTTTTCTAAGCTTCTGTCCCAGAAAATAAGAATTCTGATATAGGCGCCGTTTAACTTCCTCACGTGGTTGCCCGCCCTGCAAATAACGCTCCGCCTGTTCCTTCGTGAACGAAGCGTATGTTGACAGGCACTCGGCAAAAGATAGTCCCCGCAGCTCCGGCAGCTCACTTTGAAAGGCATCGGCCGTCAAACGGAACAAGTCTGTCAGCTTTTTCTTTTTGATGAAGCCAGGCACATAGAGCTGTATCAGTTTAAGAATCATGATTACATTCCTGCCCTTTTCATTTTCATCAGGTACACAACTGTAATACCTATGCAGCCGTCAACAGCAAAATTAGCAAGATAGATCAGGTAAGGCTGGTGCATCAGGAAAAGATACATGGAAATAATGGAAGATGCCAGTTTGCCGTGGGCCAATAGGAAAGGATAGTTGTCCTGCTCCGGATAGCGAACCATCAGGCATGCAAGCAACGTAACAAGATACATGTATGCCGAAGACAGTATAAGGTAAAAGCCGGTACCCTGCACCGGTGATTGGGGTAATCCGAAATAACCGGACAGGCTATTAAAAAAAATCAGGACTGAATCGGGGAAAAACAGAAAAATCAGGCCCACAGTTGCGAAGGTTGCTGCGGCGGCAAGACTGAACAGTTTATACGATCTCACACTGAAACCTCCCTTAATAGTTACGCAAATCCTGGGCAGATAGAAAGCTATCGCTTATTATATAACCTTGAAAATTCGGACAAAGGGCTGAACCGGACTTCCTTCATCAGTTCAAGAGTATCTTCTTTGCTGATTGGGGCATGTCCCTTATAATATTTTTTCAGTAATTCATAATTCTTGTTGATGAAGCAGCATCCTTCCGACGGAAAATGCGCTTTCATATCTGAAAAAATGTCTTGAACCGACTTGTCCCGTATATTTCCAAAGGTCATAGGCATGAAGACACAGGGACTCACCTCTCCGAATGCATCGATATAGACCATCTTATTGCCAGCGTTGCAGCCGAAATGCTCTGCTCCCTCAAAATGCCCAAGATAGTTAACAGTAATTTTTCCCTCTTTATTGTATTCATCCTGCAACCTTACAAGGCTTAGTCTTTCCTCTTCAGTAATGACCGAAGCCTTGTTCCACATGGCCTCTACCGTCGGCTTGGCTTCACTCAGCCAGGCTTCATGGATACCAAGACTGATCAGGAATTTCAGGAATTCCCTTACCTGATTTCCTTGAAGCATCTCCCTGGATATGACTGTTGATACACTGACATGAATTCCAATGCTTTTAAATATGTCTATAGCCCTTAGCGCCGTCCGGAAAGCGCCTTCGTATCCCCTGGCCCGGTCATGCTCTTCTTCATCCCAGTGGTCCAGGCTGATCGAAACGTACAAAAGCCCTGCTTCCTTTAGCTCCGCTGCCAGCTGTTCCGTAAGGTTGAAGCCTGTAGTGAACAGTTTTACCGCACAATCATCACCGACGCTTTTAATGATCTCAACAATGTCCTTGTTCATGAGCGGCTCACCCCCAGTGAAGCCCAGCCAGAAAACGCCCATTTTCTTCAGATCCTGAATGAGCTGCATGATTTCAGCCGTATTAAGAAGCACTCCGCTTCTGTTCTTGCTGTAACAAAACATGCAATTCATGGGGCAGGCATTGGTCAAGCCGATTTGAGCATGTGAGGGTCCCTCCGTCCTTGCCAGCAGGTGTTCATCCATGAAGCGGGTGAAGGCCCTGCTATTTACGGAAGGCAGATGTGAATGGATGATGAGCCGCCCATCCACATTAAGCAGCTTGAACTTTCCCATATATTTAATCAGGAACCAATTGATCGAAGGACTCACCTTTATGATCTGCATGTTAGACATCAGAGATTTGAATAGCTTGATTTCATTCATAATATGGCTCTTTGTGTTTACCATGACTTTAGCTCACTCCATTCAAATGTCCACTGAGGCGTGACAATCTGCGGCGAATCATCAGGGCTGTACCAGGGGTCACCATCCGGATTGTGAGGATTCTTCAGAATATGGATTTCCTGAGCAGGCATATAGCTCTGAGCCAGGAGGAATCTTTTTTCCCCATCCCCGTTCTCGGCAACATCCACAACGATGACGCAGTGACCTGGGCTGCCGCCGTGTATGAACACATCTCCGCCCTTTAGGTTTTCTAAAGAACCGGACTTCAATTCATTGGAGAGCGACAGGGTTCCGGCATAGGAAAAAACCATATCGAGATATTTACGGAAGGTCTGGTAGTCATCGGATGCCTTGCCTCCAGTCGTCCACTGGACCAGATTCCCTTTCACATTGATTCTCTGGCCTGACCGCCATTTCCTGTAATCCGCCTGAAAACCATTAGTGAACCTGAAGCTGATCTGATCAAGCATGCCCGCATGGTACAGATATTCCCCGCGCAGCCTGATTGCGGCATCAGCACACTGCTGAAGATCCCTGTCCCCTATTTCCATGTCTACGACGGCAGCATGAACCTGAGCAGTCTTTTCTTCACCGCTATAAGTAAGAACCGGAGAGCCGTCGGGCTTCAGCTTCAATTCCTGAAGAAAGCCTTCGAAGGAGCCCATAGGCGCCTTTATCCTTTCAAAGCCCTGTGGCGGGTTAAAACGGGAGCCGATGCTCATTCCAGCAGTTACGACAAGGTTCTTCGCCGCAGGTTCTGAATCGATCTGTGTGATCTCAGCTGTGTTTTCTGATTCACTCTGCATCAATAGCGGCAGCCGGCAGCTGCTTAGCAGAATCGCCAGGATAAGTGCAGCGACGCAAAGAATAATCTGCTTCAAACCATCGCCTCCTTTTAATCTCATAGTACGATATTTATATGGAAATTTCCAGTGATCGAGCTGACACTCCATAAAGCGGCATCCGGTTCATATGCAGCCGGATGCCGCTTTTGATGTCTTTGAGTGATGGCTATTCAACGAACTCAATGACTACAGCCTTGATATCCCAGAGACTCTCCAATCTTTCCCTGGCTTCTTCCTTGATTGCAGTTGAAAATTGATGGTTCTCCGGCATATCGATAACCAAACGGATAACTCCGTCCTTAACCTCTATTTCCCTGATCAGCTTTGTAGCGACCATGTCCAGACCCTTCATCGGGTTCATTACCCGCTTAAGCCTTTTACGCACGATCTCCTCAGTCGTTATGACACGCTCAGTCACTAAACCATGTTTTTCTTCGTAATTCTGAATGGCTCCCCGTAAACCTTCAACAGCCAGAACCGAACAATGGGCTTTTATGGGAGGAAGCCCTCCCAGCGCATCGGAGGCCTGCTGCCATGTGATTTTTTTTGCTTCCTCCAAGGTCTTACCTTTTGCCAGCTCCGTTATGATCGAGGCTGTCGCGATATTCGACGCACAGCCGTAGGATTCGAATTTGGCATCCGTTATTATCTGAGATACCGGATCCACCCTGATATAGACCGAAACCATGTCCCCACAGGCCGGACTGCCTTCAGTAGCTTTTCCATCAGGATCATCCATAGAACCTACATTACGAGGATTTCGAAAATGATCCAAAACAATTTCATTATAGGGAAATGTCATCTGATACACCTCCTGTTTTACCCAGAGGACTGATAATACGCAGCTCTTTAACTATATTTTCCAGCCTGTCGACGGTATAATCTATATCTTCCATTGTATTGTAACGGCTTAAGGTGAACCGAATCGATCCGTGAGCCCTTTCATGATCACCTCCGATACCGGCGATCACATGACTGCCCTCCAGTGACTTGCTGAAGCATGCCGAACCTGTGCTGACGGAGATGCCGTACATATCCAGATGCAGGGTTATGGATTCGCCTTCGACAAAATGAATGGTGACGTTGGCGTTCTGGGGCGTCCTTTCTGCCGGATGACCGTTCAATGTGACTTTCGGAACCCTTTCAGTTATCAATCTGATCAGTTTGTCCCTCATATCTCTTAAATGAGCATTTTCTGATTCCGTAACCAATTCTACCGCTTTTGCAAAGCCAACGGCTCCCGGAATGTTTTCCATTCCTGCCCGAAGATCGAATTCCTGAAAGCCGCCATCCATGAGCTTTGTGATGGGTGTTCCTTTGCGCACATAAAGCCCTCCTATTCCCTTAGGGCCATGAATCGTATGTGCAGACACGGTGATCAGATCGACCATGACCGTTTTGACATCCAAGGGAATTCGTGTGAATGTATGGGTTGCATCTGTGTGGAAAAGAACATTCTTTTCCTTACATAGTCTTCCAATCTTTTCAATATCCTGAACGGTACCGATTTCCTGATTCCCGTGCTGTATCGAAACCAGTATCGTTTCGTCGGTGATCAATCTGCTCAATTGGTCAAGATCAGCAGAACCATACGCATCCACATCAAGATAGTCAACTCTGTATCCCTGTTTTTCCAATGCTCTGGCACTGTGAAGTACCGGAAAATCCTCTATCCTTGAAACGATGATATGCTTTCCTTTTTTATTGCCCAAAGCCTGTGCGACGCCTTTCAGAGCAAAATTGCTTGATTCTGTACTTCCTGAAGTGAATATGAATTCACTTGTTTCCGCACCTATGCTCTTGGCCAGTTTTTCTCTTGCTTCAGCCAATGCTTCCCTTGCTTCAAGACCCAGTGAATAGCCGAACTCTGAAGTAGCTACTGCAAAATTCTCGAAAAAATAGGGCTTCATTGCTTCCAAGACCCTCTCATCAAGCCTTGTAGCTGCGGCATTATCCAGATAAACAGCTCTTTGTGTCATCTATTGGTCCTCCTCAAATGAACAGGGTTATGGATGAATCCCTGGCTTCCTGAATGTAGGTGCCGACCGCTCCATAGGAATCGATGATATCCTCATACAGATCTTTTGGTTTCACGCCCATGATATCCATCGTCATTTCACAGGCAATGATCTTCCCGCCCAATTCCTTGAAGTCGTTGATCAGCCTATCCAAAGAAGCTACATTGCTTTTTTTCATGCGGCTCTTAATCATCATTCTTCCAAGTCCGAACATATTCATTTTTGATAGAGGCCCCTTGTCCAATCCACCTTTTTTCAAACGCAGCAAGCCCCAGAATGTGAAGTATAACGACGCCTCCATACCCATGGCCAATGCGCCGTTCGCAATTATAAGAGCACTGTAAAGTTTATCCAAGTCTCCGCTATGAACAATGATCGTAGCCTTGTCACTCATCAGAATACCCTCCTTACTTTTGAATCCTTATCGTCCACTCTTTTTCACGCTGTTCCTCGCTGATGATTTTCACCGCTAAAGCCTTAGCAGCCATTGGTATTTCCTTAAAGGACGCCGGGTGGGTTCCTATGATTTCAATGATATCCCCAACACCCGCTTTTCTCAGCGCCTTCCTCATTTCCACAAGAGGGACCGGGCACGTCTCCCCCCGGACATCAACTTTATATTCTGCCATGAATGATTCGCCTCCCAAAAGTCAGCAATATCATATTCATACGATTTCTTCATCACTGATTTTACAAATTATTCTTCCTTCTCTAATTTCAGTTTACTCTTGTCATGTGCTATTTCAATGGCAAAAGGGTCGCATTCGGGGCAAAAATGCAAAAAAGAACCGCCGGGATCACCCGGAGGTTCTTCATATCCGATCAAGTTGTCATTTGAAGAATCATTTCAATTCGTGTTCATGGTCACATCGGGGCTGATCAGGCCCTTTGCCCATCAAGTCCTTCATTTTGTCCAGAGCGGAGTCCGAAAGAAATGCTATCTGAACGGACTCGCCCGATGCATTCTCACCGGACAGCATCAGACCGTTGTGGTTTTCCTGATAATGCAGCGGCAACTGTCTTCGGTATACTCTGCCGGTTTTCTTATCAGCTACCTCGATTGTGACCAAATCCGCTTCAATGGAGTCGGGCAAACATTCTTCAAGAATAACATTATCCATCGTATTCACCTGCCCTCGTCTATTTTTTATCCAGTCCTACGATCATTCGCGGGCCCATGCCGCATTTCGGGCACACACGGCCGTCTCGGCTGTTGTCACAGGTAATACAGTACTCCGTGAAGCACCGCACACATTTGTACAGCACATTGTTCTCAACGGATTTCCCGCAGGTGGGACATATATTCTGTTCCATTGTAGCATCCTCCTTGTCAGTTCAAACAATGACCTGCCTCCATATGCTATAAAGGCATGTTCAGATATCTTACCTGGTATGATGTTTCAGTTGCAGCAATGAGGTTCATGCAGGCGTAGTCTTGAGAAATCCTGAAAAGGTTATTCAGCGGCACCCCTAAGATATGGCACAACAGCAGCCGATTGACCCCGGCATGGCCAACAATCACCATGTTCTCGTAAGAGGACCCGCGAATTTCATGAAAAGCAGCCAATGCGCGGGTATTGCAGTCTGAAAAGCTCTCACCGCCTGGTGGACGGAAATAGGCGATATCATTTCCCCTCTGCCTGAATTCCTTCGGATATATCCGCGCAATTTCTGAAAAGGTTACGCCATCCCACTTGCCCAGATTTATTTCCCGCAGCTGCGGGAGAACGATGGACTCCAGATTGTGAGAAACAGCGATTGGCCGTGCGGTCTCTACCGATCGCTTGAGATCGCTGCAGAATACGGCATCGATTTTCCTGGATCGCAGTTTTTCACCGAGTATCTGTGCCTGCCGGTATCCTTCATCACACAGCTGCAAGTCCACCTGTCCGATGAATCGCCGCTGCTCATCCACTTGCTCCGGCTTTCCGTGTCTGATCAGATAAATCATTCTTTGTCCCATGAGCCACCCCTATCATCCGCAAATTATCTTTCTTTTCCCTATCGCCGGGACAAATCGGGAATCACAATCAAAGGGACGCACCACGATCTTAAGAATCTGATCCTCCTGAGCCCTGCTTAGGCTCGGAATCCGGTTAAGCCGCCCAATTACTGCACAAGCCTTCGAAGAGGAATACAGGAATTCAACTTGAATGGTCAACGTGTCGCATGCATCTGATGTTGTGAATGCAGCTTTGAAATCCAGGATTCCCGGAAGATCCAACAGCACATCATCAAGTTCTCCAATGGTGAAGGTGCCGCCATCCTTCAGCTTTTTCACACCGTCTGCTCTGGCTCGGATGGTATCCAGCCTCCGCAGTTTTGAACCGCAGAGACAGGGTTCCGTGATAAAACGGGAAAGATCCCCGGTGCAATACCGGACCATC
>CAZEHS010000011.1:0-52491 GCA_964511875.1 uncultured Peptostreptococcaceae bacterium | reverse complement strand
GTACGGTGGTGTGAGAGGACGGTCACTCAACTAATGGGTGGCCTCCTACTCGATTATTCACCTGTTGATATTCTGCAGATTATTCTGTGCGTTCAGATTTTCGGGATTGAGCTGGAGTGCTGCCTCGAAGGCTTTCTTTGCCTCGTCCTTACGCTCCTGCATTGTCATGGCGACGCCCATGAGATTCTGCAGTTCGGAAGCGATGATGGTTTCAGGGTCCTTTTCAAGCGCTTTTTTACAGAGTGCTTCTGTTTTCGCAGGCTGCTTCGCACTGAGATTCAGCAGAGCTGCCTGGAAATAGAGGTTAATATCGGAAGCGTTGTATTCCAGTGCGTTGGTGAAGTATGTCAGAGCCTTGGCTGAATCCGCCTCTACACCTTTCCCTTCCGCGTACATGGCAGCCAGAGTCGTATATCCGTAATAGATTCGATGCTGGTAGATATCTGCCGTATCGCCTCTGCAGATTTTCCATCGCCCATCCTCGAACACGACGGTCCTGGTGTATTCGTATATGTTGTCACTTTGAGTCGTGTGGACAAAATCGGTTTGCGAGATCGTGAATTCAACTGCTCTGGCGTAGCGGTTGCCGAAAGGATCCTTATAGCTGTCCAGGTCCTTGCCGGTACTTAGCTTGTATGATTTGACTTCTTCAGTTTGCTTATAAAGGGTCTGCCATGTGTTGAAGTCTTCCTGCGAGATGACTGCTTGGTCGGCCTTGCATAGCTGACTGTATGCGGTGGAGTAATCCTGGGACATCAAAGAGTTGAAGTATACGTTCAAGGGTTCAGCGGGAGTCTCGTTAGAGCCCGCCTGACATCCGGCTGTGACAATCAACAGGGTGGCGATGAAAAGTGCCTGGGCGAATCTTTTGAACATGAAGTGGTCTCCTTTGGAATATGACACTCCACTATGATACCATAAAACGAATGCAAAATGCACCCGATTAGTTCCGGGTATCACAGATAAGAGGACTGATCAACTGTGGGTTCATGGAGATTTCTCCTGCTGGAATTTCCTCAAGGAGCTGTTTGACATTCGTGTGTAATGACCGGCGATAAACGATCTGGCGGTTACTGAAGCGATCACCACTGTGCCGCCGATGAAAGTCCAGGTGCCGGGTTTTTCTCCAATGAACAGGAAGACCCACAAAGGATTCAAAATCGGCTCGATGACTGGGATCAGTATTCCTTCAATGGCTGTGACGTGCTTAATGGCCAGCGCGTAGAGCAGATAGGCGCAGCCCAGCTGGAAAATTCCCAATAGGACGATGCCGATGATACTGCGCGTAGAGGGGATGCCGCTTGATATGATAAAGGGCAGGGCTATGAAGAAGGTGAGAAAATTGCCAAGGAGGACGGTTTCGACAGGATCTCCGTCTTTCTGGAGCCGCAGGAATATCACAACACCGGCGAGACCGACACCGCTTAGTACGGCTACGATATTTCCAATAAAACTGCCTCCTGAAATCCCTTCACGGAAAAACAGTGCCATGCCGACCAAGGTAACCGCAATTGAAGCCCAGTCATACCATCTTATCTTTTCTTTAAGAATCCAGCCGGCCATGATTGCAACCCAAATGGGGGCGGTATATTGGAGAAGAATGGTATTTGCAGCGGTTGTGAGTTTGTTTGCCACAACAAAGAGAATAACCGTAGAAGCATACATAAGGGCTCCTAGAACCAGTGGCCAAGACCATTTGAGCTTTGGCTTTCTCATATATGCAAGGATCAGCAGCCCTGCGATCAGGCTGCGGGATCCGGAGATTGCGACAGGGTTCCAATCAACCAGTTTGATCAGGATGCCGCCGGTGCTCCAAAGAACGGCAGCTCCGATTAAGAACAGGATGGATTTTCTTCTCTGAGGATCCTTCTTCGATACAGGGTGTTCCATAATAACCTCTCCGGGGAAACTGTCACTTTCATCATTATGAACCATTTGTCCTATGAATTCAATGGTTTGACGTGTCTTGGCCGCATTATAACGAAAAGAAAGCCCACCGTTTGGTGGGCTGTGATCAGTTGATAAAGAGGTTGCGACGGTATTCTGAATACAACTCTGTAAGCTTTTTGATGCTCTGCATCAATTCAACCTGCATTGCTGAAACTTCGTCGTAGTTGCCGGCTTCAACAGCTTCACGAATCCGTGTGAAAAGTGATTTGTTGCTCAGGCTGTCCTTCATCAGGTAAAGTCGCATGCTGTTGATTTTTTCCCACATGACAACATCCAGATCGGCCACGTTTTCCATATCGTTGCTGTGAAGCTTGGCTGCATCCCGAACGATTTGCATGTTCTTAGGAATGATCCGGCCGGAAATCTCATTGGTCCATTGAGCCAATACTGAGAGCTCGTAGGATTCGATGATGGATTCAGGAAACACATCACAGCGGTGGAGGACCTTGCGCTTTTCAGGATGAGTCTGCAGAGCCCGGATGTTATCCCATACGGTTGCAGGAGGCGCACCGAAGATGGAATTTCTTTCTTCCTGAGTAAAATCTTCGAAAACATCTTCCTCCGAACGGTATTGACGGTCGGTATCAAGGTAGAAGCTTGGTTCGCCGGCTTTTTTGCTGAAATCCCGTTCCAAATCATCAGAGGATTTCCCCGATTTCGCTACTGCTTCCATTCCATCCAGCATGGAGAGGTAGACAGCGGCGATGGCCAGATATGAATTTGTGTTGGGGTTTGGTGCCCTGAGCTCGAAACGGGTCGAAAGCGGGCTGTCAAGATCGCGGACCAAACCGCATAGTACGGTCCTGTTCCGTGTCGGAACATCTACTGAGTGGCCAAGGGAGCCTACGATACAGACCGGCGCTTCGAATCCGGGCTTCAACCGGTTGAAGGCATCGTTGGTGCTGGTTACGAAAGGATTGATGATCTCGTAGTTCTTGAGCATGCCCATGAATGCGCCGAAGCCAAGGGTGCTGAGATATTGCCGTTTGGGATCAGCGGGAGTGAACAGGTTGATCAGCTTACCGCTTTTTAGCTTCATGGCCATTCCCACGTGATGATGCTCGCCGCTTCCGGCAACGCCTTCGATGGGTTTTGCGTTGAAGGTGATCTTAAGGCCGTGCTTGTGGAAAATATCGCTGATATAGTCTTTGGCAAACATTTCATTATCGGCAGACTGCAACGCTTCGTCGTACTTCCAGTCAATTTCAAGCTGCTCCATGATATGGGTGAACACATTGCTGCCTGCAAGCTTCGAAGGTACTCCGCCGACTTCCTTATGGCCCATCTCCGCTTCCAGACCCAGACGGTTAAGGTGGATCAGAGCTTCTTCAAGAGCGCTTCGGACGGGGCCTACAGTCCGTTTCCAGTACTGCTCCTTAAGAGTTTGCGAAGCTGAGAGTTTTTCCGTGTCAGATTTGTAATCCGGTGTGCTGACCCAGAATTCAAGTTCAGTGGCTGTGGTCAGTACGATGCGTTCAATATCCTCGGCGGAGCTGATGCCGAACTCCTTGCAAAGTTCAGGGTATTTTTTGAACAGTTTCTTGGTTTCTTTATCCATGCAATGCTCAGCATTCTGAAGGATCGCTCTTGAATCAACAAGTTTCCCGTCATGCATCAGGTAAGCTGGGATAATCAGAGTCCCAACAGGCATTCCTGATTCTGGAAGAATGTAATCGTAATTGTAATCCACGAACCAACGTACCTTTAAGTCAGGTACCAGGTCGACCTTGGCGTTGTTGATGTCGGCGATTCGTGGCAGGTATACGCTGGAACCATCGGTCTGTACGCCTAATTTCAGGAACTTGTCTGTGTTGTCGATAACCATCTCGACTGGAATCTTCTCGTCGGTGTGATTGTTTCCCAGGTCGACAGCTACCAGGGACAGGAATTTGATTTCCGGATGACTCTTAAGCAGCTCTTCCAATTTCTTCGGGGTATGCAGTTCTTTGGGCACGATATGAATCAGTTCGTTCATGGGACACCTCCGTATATTTATGCGTATTTTGTATAAATATGCACTTCGTTGTACGTATTCAAACTTATATGGTAATTATAATGAAAACCTGCTCCGAAGTAAAGGGGGCTATGTTAAATGAAACCGTTTTCACAAAAATAAATGTTACGATTCGAGGAGCCCTTGAAAATCGGCAGCAATGAGATGAAGACCGCATATTGGCACTATTAGAAGCATGGTTGTAATTTTGCAGCTGTTAGAACGGGCTGCTCAAGGCGAAAGTGACAGCGCCTAAAATAACTGATAAACGTAGTTAAATTAACCGCATAAATATGCATTTTTCTTCCAGGTTGCTTTGGATAGGAGAAATTTTGGCGAAATCGGAATAGCAACCGGAATGAAAGTGAATTACAATTAAGTAAGGCAGCAGGAACGATCATATCAGAGATTATGGAGGATCCTATGAAATGGATTGATCTTCGAAGCGATACAGTGACTAACCCTACGGATGCGATGAGAGTTGCCATGGCGTCGGCAGTGGTTGGAGATGATGTTTATGGTGATGATCCTACGGTGACGCGTTTGGAGGAGCTTACCGCTGCAATGCTGGGAAAAGAGGCAGGCATGTTCGTGCCGTCCGGTACCTTCGGGAATCAGGTAGCCATCATGACCCATACCAAACGGGGAGACGAAATCCTGGTTGGTGCGGAATGTCATATTCTGATGCATGAAGTGGGCGCAGCTGCTGTCCTTTCAAACGTTCAGACAAGATCAGTCCCAATGGATGGAGGCATGATGAACGCAGAGGCTGTTTGCTCCATGATCCGGCAGGAAGATATCCACTACCCGGATACAGGACTGATCTGCGTGGAAAATGCTCATTCCAGTGGGAGGGTGGCATCGCTGGAGAATATGAGGGCAATCCATGATGTGGCGCTCTCTGCCGGGGTGCCTGTTCATCTGGACGGCGCACGTATTTTTAATGCAGCCTGGTCATTGGGCGTTCCGGCAAGTGAGCTTGCGGCATTTGCTGAATCTGTGAATGTCTGTCTTTCAAAGGGACTTTGTGCACCTGTGGGTTCCGTTCTTGTGGGCTCCGAGCCTTTCATCAGGAAAGCACGGAAGAACAGGAAGCTGATGGGTGGCGGTCTTCGCCAAGCAGGCATACTGGCTGCGGCAGGGATCATCGCCCTTTCTGATATGCAGGAACGGCTGGCGGACGATCATGCCAATGCACGCTATATGGCGGACAGACTGGAAGAAATTCAGGGGCTTCACGTTCTACGGGACAGGCTGGCTATCAACATGGTGTTTTTCATCCTCCCGGAATCCATAATTAGTGAACATGAGCTGGTGCAAGGACTCCTGAGGTCTGATATTAAGGTGAACGGTCAGGAGGATGGCGAGTACCGTTTTGTTACGAACAATGATGTTACAAGGGATGATATCGATTCTGTGATAGAGAAAATGAAAACCATTATTGGGAGGTGATCAGTTGGAAATCAGGGAACGAAATACACTTAAAATTGAGGAAACCTGGTCTGTCGACGAAATGTATCCGACGTTGGAAGCCATTGAGTCAGATTTTGAAAGATTGGAAGCGTTGCTTACAGAGATTGCAAAAATGGACGGCAAACTGACAGATTCCGTACAGAGTCTGTTCGCCGGTCTCGAACTGAGGGATTCCATTTGGAAGATATCCGCCAACCTCTATACCTATTCCCGCATGAAAAAGGATGAGGACAACAGGATATCCGAGCTCCAGGCACTGTTTGACAGGGCGGCCGGAGCCTCAGTCAGAACAGACAGCGCCATCAGCTATTTTGTGCCGGAACTCCTGGGGGCAGATGAAGTCCATCTCAGAAAGCTGATGGAATCGGACCTGCTGAAGGACTATCGATTCTACATAGAGGATGTTCTGCGCCGTAAAAGTCACACACTTTCTGCACCGGAGGAACGCCTTCTGGCCATGTCGGGCGAGATGGCCGCATCGCCCAGGAATATTTTCTCGATGATGAATAATGCCGATATCCAATTCGGTAAAATCTTGAATGAAAAGGGGGAGGAAGTTGAACTGACGAAAGGGAACTATGTCAGTTTTATGGAATCGCCGGACAGGGGGGTACGCAGGAGCGCATACGAAGGCCTTTATAAAGCCTATGTCGCCCTGAAGAACACGATAGGGACCACTCTGATCTCAGCCTGCAAGAAAGACACATTCTATGCTAAAGCACGGAATTATGACTCGGTACTGGCCATGAGTCTGGATGACGATCATGTACCGGAATCCGTATACGACGGGCTTGTTGCGGCGGTACGTGAAAATTTGCCCATCATGCACAGGTATGTGGACATACGCCGTAAAATCCTGAAACTGGATACGCTTGGATTTTACGACCTGTATGTACCCCTTGTTCATGAGGCCAATCGTAAGATTCCATACGAAGAAGCGGTATCCATGGTTCAATCCGGCCTGGCTCCGCTTGGGAAAGCCTATGGCGAGGTTTTAAGAGAAGGCTTTGACAACCGTTGGATAGATATCTACGAAACACCGGGCAAAACCAGTGGAGCCTATTCCTGGGGAACGTATGATTCGAAGCCCTTTGTCATGCTGAACTATCAGGAGAACCTCAATTACGTTTTCACCATCGCTCACGAGATGGGACATTCACTCCATAGTTATCTGTCACGCAGAACGCAGCCTTACATCAATTCAGACTATAAGATTTTCGTTGCTGAAGTTGCTTCAACAGTCAATGAAGCCCTGCTCATGCAGCATCTTCTTGCTCAGGACATAACTGACACCGAGCGGCTGTTTCTCCTGAATCACTTTATGGAACAATACAAAGGGACTGTATACCGGCAAACCATGTTCGCTGAGTTCGAGAAAACAGTCCATGGACTTGTTGATCAGGATGAGCCTGTTACAACAGAAAGACTATGCGAGATTTACAGGAAGCTGAACAGGGATTATTACGGACCGATGGTTGAGATGGATGAACTGATCCCTTATGAATGGATGAGGATTCCCCATTTTTATTCCCCATTCTATGTCTATAAGTATGCAACTGGCTTTTCAGCCGCAATGGCTATAAGCCGAAGGATTCTGGATGAGGGGGAACCTGCAGTTGCTGATTATCTGCGTTTCCTTTCCTCGGGCGGATCGGATCATCCCATTGAGCTGCTGAAAATCGCCGGCGTTGATATGACCTCGCCTGAAACGGTCAATGAGGGCCTTAAAATCTTCAGTGATATACTTGACAAAGCGGAGGTGCTGATTGAGAGATTATAACTATCCCTTGCTGGACTTAATTGAAAAACGGTGGTCTCCGCGGGCTATAAGCCCGGAACCAATCGACCGGGAAGATGTAGCGGCAGTCATTGATGCTGCCCGGCAGGCGCCATCCTGCTTCAATGAACAGCCATGGCGCTTCATTGTGGCTCAGGATGAAGAATCCCTGGGAGTGCTGAGAAGTTTTCTGACTGAAAAGAATCATCGATGGGCTGGAAAAGCTCCTGTATTGATCCTTATCCTTGCGCATCGGTTTTTCAAAGCCAGCGGGAAGCCTAATCGCTGGAATATGTTCGATTCAGGGACAGCCTGGGGTTTCCTCTCTCTGGAAGCGCTGCGCAGAGGGTATGTGACTCATGCAATGGCTGGTTATAAAAGAATCATGGCCACCGAAACCTTGAAAATCCCTGAGGATTATGATGTGATTGCCATGGTTGCCATGGGCAGATATGGCAATCCGGATGATCTGGATGAGGATCTGAAGGCAGAGGAGCAGCCAAGTGATCGCAACCCGCTGGAAGAGGTCCTTTTGGATTATAAGGTGTTCATGGATCAGTCCCAATGATGCGATAAGTGACTTGGCCTGAAAACGAGAGATGAGGAAGCGCATATGCGCTTCCTCATCTCTCGTTCTGATGCAAGTGGTCATGGTCCTTGATCATCCAAATATGTTTTTCTTCCTTTTCGAGTCTTGCTTCAATCTCTCTGATGAATTCCTCAGCCAGTTTTTTCTTTTCTTCATCCGTCAGGACCTGTAGGTCTTTTTCGGTATTCATGATGCTTCACCCCCTAAAATAAAAGAGCGGCTTTTGTCATTTCATATATACCCAAACCCTGTCCATATAAAAGAAAATTTGTATAGCAGCTTCATCCGATGCCTAACAGTTCTAAGACTCCCGCTTCTATAAGCGGCGAGTGGAGAACTGTAAAGGCCCTGGATCCGTTCAACTAAGCTTCGGATGGAGTAGAAACTCCACCCGAAGCAAAGGTTCACTTCATTTCCGGGATACACGATTCCTGCCTTTTTCCTTGGATATATACATTCCGGCGTCGGCATATTCCAAAAGTTCTCTGATGTTCCGTCCATCAGCCGGATAGGTGGCGACACCGATTGAAACAGTAAAATGCGGATCTTCGGTCTCCTGAATTCTCATACGGAATCGCTCGGCTACTCGAAAGGCTGTTTCAGTGTCGGCGTTAGGCAGCAGGATGATGAATTCATCCCCTCCATAACGTCCCAGGGAATCGTCGTCCCGCAGATTTGCCCGAGCAATCTGCGACAGGGTTTTAAGGCACTTGTCCCCAACGGGATGACCTAATCTGTCATTGATATTCTTGAATTTGTCGATGTCGAAAATAAGCATCGAAAACTGTCTGATGTTCTTGTCATCCACAAGGCGTTCCATCTGATCCATGATGCCTTTGCGGTTGAAGGCCTCGGTTAGGGAATCCGTCTGCGATATCTTAGCCATTTTCTGCTGACTCATTTCCATATAAAAGACACGTTTTTTAACTTCCTTTCGCAGTTCATCATCAAAATCCTTTTGGATCCGACGGGCTTCGCCGACTTCCTTCATGATTTCATCATGGATGGTATTGAAAAGGTACTGAGTCACATGGAAGTAGAAATACGCCTTCAGTCCGATAGAAAACACTAAAGCCAGAGGTACGGTCTCGAAAAGAGCAATCATCTGCCCGATGCCTAGAAAAGCGAACCCTCCTGTGAGCGGTGCTTCAGCAGATCCCCGTGTCAGAATGACCAAGGCGAATGTGAGAACGAAGCTTACTATGAGGTATATCCTCAGATCCTGGTAAAGAAAAGGGAAGAGGTCTGTAGAGACGAGTGCGAAACAGATTGAAATGCCTGCCAAGACACTGAAAAACAGTGCAGATTCAAGCCGCAGGCGGTATTTCAGAATACGTGAATATAGGATCAGGAGCAGGATCATGGCAATTTCAGCAGATGCGATTGCATAAGTCGTTGGAAGGCTTTTCTGAAAAATGTAGCTGTGGGCAATCACCATAAGGGGAATTAGAAATATGCTCCCAACAATATTGGTCCTGATCTGAACATGCCTGAAAAACCAGACGTAGGATGTAAGTGCAAATGTGAATCCGACAATGGTAAGTACTGTAAATGGAAGGATCCAGTCAAATGCAGTGGTGTTCATAGGTGCCTCCGTCGTGTGATAGCGTTCGTCTTACCAGTATATCTTAATCAAACCCTCTCAAGCAACAATTCCGTTGGGTGTCTGCGCTTTACGGTCAAAGTAAAATAGTCTATAATAGCGATATCGACACTCTGCCATGCATATGATCAGAATGGCACCAGGAGGACTTTTATGGAAAAGGTTTTTGTAAAGGATATTGCGCGGAATCCTGAGGCGTATGCAGGGAATCCGGTGAAAATTCAAGGGTGGATCAGAACCCTCCGATCATCCAATGCATTCGGATTCATTGAATTGAATGACGGCTCTTTCTTTAAGAACATTCAGATTGTATTTGAAGATACACTCGATAATTTCAAGGAACTGACCAAACTCACAATAGCTGCAGCGATAACGGTGGAAGGGATTCTCGAGATGACTCCTGAAGCCAAGCAGCCTTATGAAATAAAGGCCACTCAGATAATCATAGAGGCCGAGTCCGATGGGGATTACCCACTTCAGAAGAAAAGACACTCGCTGGAGTACCTTCGTACCATAGCTCACCTTCGTCCCCGCAGCAATACGTTCTCAGCGGTGTTCCGTGTACGTTCCCTTGCAGCTCACGCTATCAACAGCTTTTTTCAGGGACGCGGATTTGTTTATGTACATACCCCGATCATCACCGGCAGCGACTGTGAGGGTGCAGGGCAGATGTTCCGACTGACAACTCTTGACATGCTGAATCCGCCTAAAACCGAAGATGGCAAGATTGATGTGAGCAAGGATTTCTTCGGCAGGGAAACTAATTTGACCGTATCAGGGCAGTTGGAAGCGGAAACATTCGCACTGGCCTTCAACAAGGTATATACCTTCGGACCGACATTCAGGGCGGAGAACTCGAACACAGCCCGTCATGCTTCTGAATTCTGGATGATTGAACCGGAAGTAGCTTTTGCGGATCTGAAGGACAACATGCAGCTGGGTGAGGACATGTTGAAATATCTCATCAATTATGTGATGGAGAACGCCCCTGAGGAAATGGAATTTTTCAACACACACATTGACCAGGGCCTGATTGAGCGGTTGAAACTGGTTGCTGGAAGCGACTTTGGCCGTATCACATACACGGAAGCAGTGGAAATACTGAAAAATTCAGGCCACCCCTTTGAGTATCCGGTTGAATGGGGACTTGATCTTCAAACTGAGCACGAACGTTACCTGACCGAGAAGGTCTTCAATAAGCCGATATTCGTCACCGATTATCCTAAGGATATCAAAGCCTTCTACATGCGGATGAACGATGATGGTAAAACCGTAGCAGCTATGGATTGTCTGGTTCCTGGCGTGGGGGAGATCATCGGAGGAAGCCAGCGTGAAGAACGTTTGGATATTCTGAAAAGTCGTTTGGCAGAAATGGAGCTCCACGAAGAAGACTATTGGTGGTATATGGATCTTCGCAGATATGGCGGGGTAAAGCATGCCGGGTATGGTCTGGGCTTCGAGCGGGCCATCATGTACCTCACAGGGATGAGTAATATCCGGGATGTCATTCCTTTTCCCAGAACTCCAAAATCAGCAGATTTTTAGTGAAACATCAGCCGACTCCTCAGAGTCGGCTTCTTTTAGAAAGTTTTGGAGGCAAGGAGGAAGAGAATATGTCACGGATACGCCTGGAACAAGTGGATAAGATATTTTCTAATGGCCGTAACCCAGTCAGGAACTTCAGTCTGGAGATCCCTGAAGGCGAACTGCTTGCCCTGGTGGGACCCGCTACCTGCGGTAAGAGCGTTCTGATAAGGATGATTGCAGGACTTGAATCCCCTACGGCCGGGACCATCTATTTCGATGAGAATCCCGTAAACCAGCTTTCGGCACAAGAGCGTGAAACGGTCATCATATCAAAGGAACAGTCACTTTATCCTGATTTGACGGTTTATGAGAACATCGCGATCGGGCTCAAGCTCAAACGGATGAATCCGGAGGAGATTGATGCACGAATCGGTGAAATCAGCGAACTTCTGAATATCACGGATGTTCTGCAGGTTCAGGCGCAAAAACTGACACAGGGTCTGGCACAAAGGGTTACGATGGCCCGGTATGCAGCACGAAGGCCAAGGGTCATTCTGCTTGACGAGCCGTACAGCACCCTGGATTCGTCAGTCAGGGATTCCCTGCTTAAAGATCTGATGAACCTTAACAGGAGCCTGGGTGTCACGATGATTTACGCAACCGGCAGTATCCGGGACGCACAGAAATTAGGGAGTAGATTGTGCATCATGCATCGCGGTACTTTTCAACAGGCAGGAACCTGGGAGGAGATCATATCCAAGCCTGCGACAGCGTTTGTCGCAGGGTATGTGGGTGATATTTTCACGAACTATCTGGAAATTCTTCTCGAAAAAGGATCTGCCGGTTTGTGGGCCAGATTTGCAGGCCAAAGCCTGAAGATTCCTGATAATCTGGTTCAAAAATTCGGACTGAATGGACATATAGGAGAAACATGTTTTCTTGGAATTCACGCTGATAGTGTCGCATTTTCAAGGGTCCCGGGACTTCACGCCTTGAAAGGCAGAGTCTTTTCCAAGGAAGTCCATGAAGGCATCATACTATGGAGTGCCAAGGTGGATCATGAGCAGGTTCTCAGTACCTGCTTTGATCAGGAAATCCGACTGAATGAAGAAGTTTATCTGAACTTCAATATGGGTGATGCCACGTTTCAATTCCGCTAGAAAGACGGTGATGCCATGGATCGCAATAAACGAAAACGTGTTTTTCGAAAGATCATAGACAAGATCGGCTGTGCTGTAATTTTTGCGGACAGGAAAGGATACATCCTTGAAAGTTCAGAACCCGGCCGGGTAGGACAGTTCCTGAAAATACCTGAATTGGAGCCGGATCAGGTTTATTACCGTGATGGAAATCTGCTGATCCATAACCTTTCAGGTATAACAGGCAGTATTCAGTTCATCGGGGTAGATTATGGAACTCCAGGCGCCGAGACCCTTCTGAAACTGATTGGAATCATGGCTCTGGACGAACTTGATGAAATGACCCGTGAAGACTTCATCCTTGATTCAATGGCAGGGAAGTTTTCAGAGGAACAGCTTCTCCATTATATGAAGAAATTCGATCTGCCTCTCTATCAGCATATTCAAGTCATGGTGGTGCAGATCAAGGTGGAACATGGAGATGATGTCGAATTCATCCTGAACACTCTGTTCACTGGGGAACCGGTACTCAGGGTCAGCTCCAGCCGTTATGCGGTAATCCGCAAACCGGACCGGATATCCGGTGAGGAAGCCGGACGCCGGATCTATCAGGGGATATTCAGTGAATTGGTTTTTGTACCCTATGTGGGTGTAGGAACGGAGGCTGAAAGCTTCATGGATCTCAAATCTTCCTATGAAAAGGCAGTTAAGGCGCTTGAGATCGGCATGCTCCATGACCCGCAAACCGGAGTCTATTCCTATCGAAAGCTTGCAGTTCCGCTGCTGATAGACCACATGGATTTCCAGGCGGTTGAGAATCTTTATAAGGATACGGCAGGCAATATCAATGCAGTCCTGAATGACGAGGAACTGATCGTTACAGCCCTCCGATTCTTCGAAAATGACCTTAACATTACCGAAACATCCAGAAAACTGTATGTTCATCGGAACACATTGATTTATAGGCTGAATAAGATTCATAAGCTGACGTATTACGATCTCAGAAAGTTCGAAGATGCTCTGAACTTCAGCATCGGTTTGTATTTTCATAATGTCCTGAAAAATCACACCAGTTGATTTTTTTTGAAAACCCGTCCCTTTCGGGTTTTTTCTTCTAATTTGGGGTATGAACTTCAGAATCAGTTTGTTGAGAGATGGAGGCAGGTATGGCAATATACAACGCAAGCCTTTTTCTGGTCCTGTTCTTATCACTTTTCATGATCCTGCTTTTATGGGGACGCATGGCTTTGAGGGGAGCCGTACCCATGCTCTATCTGCTGGCAGGGATGAGCATCTGGATTCTGTGTCAGATCCTCCATATTATTGTGATTGATCCGCAGGTCAAGTATTTCTGGTATCAGGCGAAATTTGCCGGAATAATCCTTATCCCGGCTTCGTTCGTCATTCTGGCTGCGGATATTTCATCACAGAGAAAAAGGATAAAGGCATGGCATCTCAACGGGATATATTCGTTTTCATTGCTGATATTGGCTGCGATACTAACAGATCCGTGGCTTCACCTTTTCAGAAAAAAAGTGGAGTATGTTATCGTAGAGCAATTCATTCTCATCAGGACAGTGGATGGTCCGGCATTTTGGGCTTTTACAGTCTACTCTTATCTCCTGATAATCATAAGTGCCTTGCTCTTAGCGGACAAAGCAAGGAGGAGCAAAGGAACGGAAAGAATTCAATCCCTGCTGATGCTGTTCGGGTGCATATTCCCATGGATTTGGAACATCATATTCCTGCTGATTCTGGATCCTGTTTTACCCCTGGACTTCACACCGGTTTTCATGCTGGTAACAGAGGTCGTCTTTATCATCACCCTGATCTATTACCGTATGTTCAATATCGTTCCCTTCACAAAACGGGCTGTCTTTGACATTATCGAAGATCTTATCATTGTGGTTGATCGTGAGGGGATCATTCAGGATATGAACCCTTCTGCACAGGAGGTATTTGATACCGTGAAGGTCCCGGAAGGACAGGGTTTTTCCGATTTCCTGGGCTTTCTCAATCCGATTCCACAGGGATCATTGGCAGAACTGCGGGGTGAATTCCAAGGGATTCGACAGGGTAGGATAAGGGATTATCTTTTAAGGACAGCGCCCATTTCAGGTAAGAATGAAACCTTGATCGGAAGTCTCCTTGTTTTTAAGGATATCACGGAACTTTCTGATTCGAGAAGGCTTCTTGAACAGGCTACTCAGGAACTGGCCATTCAGAATGATAAAAAAATGCTGTTTGTGAAACAGGTGAACAGGAACATCAGAACGCCCATGAATCAGATTATGGGATTTGCAGAATTATACGGTCAAAAGAACCTGTCCGAAAGCCAGAATGAGGCAGTTGGACACCTCACCAAATCAGGAGGCCATCTGATACAGCTGATTAACAACATCACTGATTACTCCAGAATCGAGACAGGAAAAATGGAGCTTATGGAAGAATCTGTGCATTTTTTTGATCTGATCAGGCATGTGTGTCGGCTTTTTGAATACCCAGCCGAACAGAAGGGGATTTCTATCAGATATTCTGTCTCTGGGGAAGTGCCGGACGTTCTGCTAATGGATTCGCTCAGATTAACACAGGTTCTAAGCAATATCATGGGGAATGCCGTCAAGTTCACTCAAAGGGGGCATGTGTCCCTATCGGTCAGGAAACTGTCCGGACCTTGGATGGAAATAGACATAAGTGATACGGGCATTGGAATATCAGATAAGGACATCGGCAGGCTGTTCATGCCGTATCAGCAGGCTGAGGACGGAGCTGCCCGAAAATTCGGCGGAACGGGTTTGGGGCTGGCCATCGTGAAGGAACTTGTGGATCGTATGGATGGAGAAATCACCATTAAAAGCATTCCGGGGTCCGGGACAACTATCCAGTTGAGGCTTCCGTGTCTCGAGAGTACAGTGAAATCGCCGGTCTATAATCTGGATCTGATGAATGATTATAAAAGCAAGCCGCTTCATGTGGGACTGATCACCCGAAACCTGGTCCAGCAGAAGCTTATCCGACGTTTTTTCAGGACGTGGCCTCAGGTCAGCTGCTATGACGTTCAGGATCCTTT
This sequence comes from uncultured Peptostreptococcaceae bacterium, assembly GCA_964511875.1. GTDB lineage: Bacteria > Bacillota > Clostridia > Peptostreptococcales > Acidaminobacteraceae > CAZEHS01. Next base: position 37,370 of record CAZEHS010000011.1, on the reverse strand, counting down.
AACCGAGCCGCTGTCTGAAATGACGTTGGATATCCTGTTAGTGAACCTGGATGATTTTTCGCCCGCTGAATTGAACCCTCTCATGATCCGGTCTGATGCAGGCACTCAAAGAAAACCTGCTCTCATCGGTTTGACAAATGATGTGGAAACGATGGAACGGGAGAAGATGGGCCGCGGGACTCTGGAGGATTGCATTCTGATGCCCGTCAGCCGCAGTGCTCTTGACAGCAGCTTCAGAAGGCTGGTCTTGAGACAATAACAGGCATCAAAAAATGAACAGCCGAAATTCGGCTGTTCATTTTTGAATCAGGATTTTTTCAAGCGGTTTTTTATCAATTGCCCTATTTCACTCGTTCCTGTGATTTTTTCTCCCGGATTGGCGATATCCTTGGTGCGGTATCCTTCCGAAAGGACAGCTGTTACGGCGTTCTCAATGGCCTGAGCTTCTGTTTCAAGCTTGAAGGAATAGCGGAGCATCATTGCAACTGAAAGAATGGTGGCTATCGGGTTTGCAAGATCCTGCCCTGCAATGTCAGGAGCAGATCCATGGATCGGTTCGTATAGACCCAAAGTGCCTGAACCCAGACTTGCACTGGGCAGCATTCCGATTGACCCTGTGATCATACTGGCTTCATCAGAAAGAATATCCCCGAACATATTGGTGGTTACCATCACATCGAATTGTCTGGGGTTTCGCACTAACTGCATGGCAGTGTTATCCACCAACTGATGATTCAGTTCGATATCCGGATATTCCTCAGCCACCTTCAGGATTGTTTCCCGCCAAAGTCGGGAACTCTCAAGAACATTCATCTTATCCACATTTGTAAGCTTCTTGCCGCGCTTGCGGGCAACTTCGAACGCTACCCTTGCGATCCGTTCCACTTCCATGACACTGTAGGCTTCCGTGTCATATGCCTCCGGCCCGTTTGGTCCGATCCGACGGCCGCGATCGCCGAAATACATGCCGCCAGTCAGTTCACGGATCACCAGGATATCCAGTCCGCCTTCAACCAATTCAGGTTTGAGCGGGCATGCAGCTTTCAAGGCCTCGTGAAGTACTGCGGGGCGGATATTGGCATAAAGGCCAAGGGCCTGACGGATTCCAAGGAGTCCGCTTTCGGGACGGAGATGGCCCGGAAGGGTATCCCATTTGGGGCCTCCGACAGCACCCAGGAGAACAGCGTCACTTTCCTTGCATACAGCCACAGTCTCTTCGGGAAGCGGTACCCCTTTAGCATCAATGGCAGCACCGCCGGCTAATAAATGGGTGAACTGAAAATGATGGCCGTAAAGCTTGCCGATTTCAGTAAGGACCGCTTCTGCCTGTGCTGTGATGTCCGGGCCGATGCCATCACCTGGAATGACTGCGATTTTATAGTTCATCAGTGTTTACCTCCTGTTCCAGTCTGTTCGGTTCTACTGCGTGGGTCTCGGTCATTTTCATAAGTAGGGCTCCTTCTCAGTTATTTAAGGGATTCGTCATCCTTGATGAGCTTATATTCCATTGAATCAGTCAATGCGATGAGACTGGCTTCGATGATGTCAGTGGATACCCCGACGGAGCTCCAATTATGCTGGCCGTCAGTCGATTCTATCAGAACCCGTACCTTGGCCCCTGAAGCATTGTCGCTATTAAGGACCCTAACCTTGTAGTCCACCAGATGTACAGCCTTAAGAGCAGGATAGAAGACTTCCAGCGCTTTTCTGATTGCCTTATCCAGTGCGTTGACCGGTCCGTTTCCCTGAGTGGCGGTCAGTTCCTCCTGGTCGCCCACCTGAATCTTAAGAATGCTTGAGGCACCGAAGTTGCTGTCTGTTGTCGGATGCTCGCTGATGATTTTAAAATGCTGGATGTTGAAATGTGGGATGCAAAGCCCCAATTCCCTTCGGATCAGCAATTCAAAGGAGCTTTCAGCGCCCTCGTACTGATACCCTGCATGTTCTTTGGATTTGACGGTATCAATGAGGGTCTGCGCTGCAGGGTGCTCTTTTGTCATATCCGGCGCAACTTTTTGAATTTTTGCAAGCAGGGTGCTGCGCCCTGAAACCTCACTCATTAGGAATGAGCGCTGGTTCCCGACCCATTCCGGATCAGTGTGTTCGAAGGATTTTGGATCCTTCATGACACCGTCAATGTGCATGCCTCCCTTATGTGCAAAGGCGCTTGTACCCACATAGGGCATTCCGTGCTCCATGGTGACATTGGCCACCTCGGCCAGGTAATGGGCTGTTGACGTCAGCATGGGGAGATTTTCTGATGGAATGCACGAAAATCCTTGCTTGAGCTGTAAATTGCCGATCAGGGTACTCAAATTTGCGTTACCGCATCGTTCTCCAAAACCGATGTAGGTTCCCTGAACATGCCGTGCACCGGCCTTAACGGCCATGAATGAGTTGGCTACAGCCATTCCGCAGTCATTATGACTGTGGATTCCCAGAGGTGCGTTCACGTGGTGGGATATCTCCTTGGTGATCTCGAATATCTCGTCGGGGAATGTGCCGCCATTGGTATCACACAGGACCAGACAGTCTGCACCGCCTTTTTCAGCTGCTTTAAGGGCGGATACGGCATATTCCGGATTTGCTTTGTAGCCATCGAAAAAATGCTCTGCATCGAAAATTACTTCCTTGTCTTGAGATTTGAAAAATGCGATTGTATCCTGTATCATTGCCAGGTTCTCTTCCAAAGAAGTCTTGATGATATCCGTCACATGGAAATCCCACGACTTTCCAAAAATCGCCACAACGGGCGTATCCGCCTGGCAGAGTGCCAGGACCTGATCATCCTGATCAACGCGGATATCTTTGCGTCGTGTGCTTCCGAAAGCGGTCAGGCGCGCATGAGCCAGGGGGATAGTTCCCATTCGCTTGAAGAACTCGAGATCCTTTTGGTTCGAGCCGGGATTTCCGGCTTCAATATACGTTACACCAAGATCATCAAGGGCTTTTACAATCTTCAGCTTATCGTCTACGGAAAAGGAAATCCCTTCTCCCTGGGCTCCATCCCGAAGAGTTGAATCGAATATCGCAACTTTAGGAGGCATGCTGTGATTCCCCCTCGTGCTGCTGGGCGACAATCTTTTGTGCGGCGTTAAGGTATGCCAGGATACTGGCCTCAATGACATCAGTGGAAAGCCCTCTTCCGGTAACGGGTTTCCCTTTTGCTTTCAATTTGACGATGGATTCACCAAGAGCGTCCTTTCCTTCTGTAATCGAATGGACAGAATAATCCTCCAGGACGGCATTTGTATTGATGATCTTTTCTATGGCTTTATAAGCGGCATCAACCGGACCGTCACCTGTTGATACCTCTTCAGTAGAAGTGCCGTCAATGTTCAGTACTACTGTGGCTGTTGCGGTGATGGTATTGCCGCTGTTGATGATGAACCGTTCAAGGACAAAGGTCTCAGCATCGATCATCACATCATCCCGAACGATAGCCTCGATATCCCGGTCATCAACGGTCTTCTTCTTATCCGCCAGAATCTTGAATTCATCAAAGGCCTTGTTGATATCATTGCTGTCAAGCTCATAGCCAAGAGTCTTAAGGCGGTCTTCGAAGGCATGACGGCCGGAGTGTTTTCCCAGTACCATGGAGTTGGTTAGAAGTCCTACTGATTCAGGGGTCATGATCTCATACGTTTCCGTATTTGCCAGAACCCCATGCTGATGGATGCCGGACTCATGGGCAAAGGCATTGGCGCCGACAATGGCTTTGTTAGGCTGAACAGGAACGCCGGTGATATTTGTCAGGAGTTTCGATGCCCGTGTGATCTGCTGTGTGTCGATGGTGGTGACGGCCCCGTAGAAATCAGCCCGGGTTTTAAGTGCCATGACGATTTCTTCAAGGGCGGCGTTGCCGGCTCTTTCTCCGATACCGTTCACTGTGCATTCCAGCTGCGTAGCGCCAGCCTTGGCAGCTGCCAGAGTATTGGCCACAGCAAGCCCCAAATCATTGTGGCAGTGGACGGATATGTCCACACGGTGAATTCCGTTGACTTTCTCCCGCAGGGTGTGGATAAGCTCAGTATACTCACCGGGTGTGGTATAACCCACTGTATCCGGAACATTGAGTACTGTGGCCCCTGCCTTGATCACTGCTTCGTAAATCCGGCAAAGGAATTCCGGAGTCGAACGTGTGGCATCTTCCGCAGAGAATTCGATATCCTCGCACTTGGCTTTTGCATATTTCACCATGGCCACCGCCCGTTCCAGCACTTCCTCTTCGGTCATACGAAGCTTGTACTGCATATGGATGGGACTGGTGGCTATGAATGTGTGGATACGCGGGTGTCTGGCATGCTTCACAGCTTCCCAGGCACAGTCGATGTCCTTCTCAAGTGTTCTTGCAAGGCTTGCTACGGTAGCCTCACGGCATTCCTTGGCAATCGCGCTGACCGATTCGAAATCTCCGGGGGAAGCAATGGCAAAGCCGGCTTCTATGATATTGACTTTCAGGCGCTCAAGCTGCCTTGCGAACTCTACTTTTTCTTTCAATGTCATACTGCAGCCTGGAGACTGTTCGCCATCACGCAGTGTCGTATCAAAAATCTTGATGGTGTTTCTTGTTTGGCCTTCCATGTGCCTTCCTCCTTTTTCATTATAAATGGCAATAAAAAAAGAGCCCGTCCATATAAGGACGAGCTCTGTGCCCGCGTTACCACCCTTGTTCTGTTCCTGTCAGGGAACAACTCTTAAACGGCTCTTTCAAACCGCTGCCGATATCGGGGCATCCGGTTCCTCCTACTTCCCGTGCGGGTTTCAGAGAAACTGCTCCGGAGTGAGATTCTGTCCGTTGTCATTGCCGGCTTACACCAATTCCGGCTCGCTTAAGAATGACAGTACGGGAGAATGTGTCTCCATCTACGCATTAGGTTATTAAAACTGATGATAGCAAGGGGAAGCGTGGAAGTCAAGTGAATAGTTTAAAATTTCAATTAATTTGAGCCCTTGAAAAATTGTCATACTTCAAATAACTTACCATGCGTTGAAAAAGAACCGCCGCTCTGGTATGATACTTAATATTAAGACCAGATATTAAAAGGAGAGTTGACCATGGGAAGTCTTGTACATAATCAGAATATATTGGTGATGGGCGTAGCTAATAAGTGGAGTATTGCTTGGGGAATCTCAAAAAAGCTTCATGAAGAAGGCGCAAATCTGATTTTTTCATATTATGGAGACAGCAGCCTGCGCAATCTTGAAAAACTGCTGATCCAGGAAGGCATTACAGGTGCTCTGACACTGGAAGTGGACGTTACTAGGGACGAACAGCTCGATGAGGCGTTCGATACTTTGAAGGAAAAAGTCGGCGTGCTTCACGGGTTGGTACATAGCATCGCACATTCAAAGAGAGAGGAGCTTTCAGGGGAATTTCTCAATACATCCCGTGACGGATTCGCTATGGCACAGGATATAAGTGCCTATTCTCTGGTGGCAGCAGTAAGAAGGGCTGTTCCGATGATGACAGAGGGAGGGAGCGTCATTGCTCTGACTTATCTGGGTGGTGAGCGGGTAGTGAAAAACTATAATGTCATGGGTGTTGCGAAGGCGTCCCTGGAAGCCAGTGTTAAGTATCTGGCTCATGATCTGGGTGCCCGCAACATACGGGTCAATGCAATCTCGGCCGGCCCGATCAAGACCCTGGCGGCTAAGGGGATCGGGGAAATCGATAAATTGCTCAAAGCATTCGAAGAGAAAGCCCCGATGCACCGTGGGGTCACTCAGGAAGAAGTCGGCAACTCAGCACTGTTCCTGCTCAGTCATCTCAGCAGCGCGATAACCGGCGAAATCCTTCATGTGGATTGCGGGTACAATATACTGGGCTACTAGAATAGTTGAAGACCGTTGACAATTTATATGATGTCAACGGTTTAATTTTTCCCACCAACAGATTATACTGGGTATAAGATTCACTATGACTGGAAGATGATCCTGGGGGAAAACCATGCTTGATAGAATAAATTCGTTAAAAACCGCCGTATCAGAATTGGAAAAGGCAGTCCGCGAAAGCGACGGCGTAGCATTTAACCGGAATTTGCAGATGATCAAGGAAATATGCAGCGACCTGAAACTGGTAACGCAGTCCAGGGAAACTGATTCACGCAAGGATATGCCCTATAAGGCCATCAACACCATCCCCTTCCTGATGAAACCCGTAATGAGAGAGAATATTTTCGAAGGGGATTACCTGGAGACCTTTTCCGAAGAGCGCACGGAACAACTGATGCATTCCAGGGCAATCAATAATCACAATGAGTTTTGGAAACAGCATGATACAATCCGCGGAAACATATATGGATCGGTTCCTGTTGAACTTGTTGCTGAGGATTCTGTGGCAGCCCTTCTTAACTATGGTTGGGAAATAGTTGAAGTGGATATTCTGGATTTCGGACGCAACAGGGTTGATATCCGACAGGTCACCGAATTTTGTCAGAAGAATTTCGATTACTTCATCCTGGTGAAGGAATCCTCGACCGACATGATCCTGGCCCTGGTTTTCAACATGTAGGCAGAAGATCTTATGATATTCGAAGTCATCGCGAGCGCGGCGTGGCGGTCTCTCCCAATTTTTCGAAGGGCGGGATCGCCGTGCCATTTCATTACCCGCGAGGATAGGATCGTTAATTGAAAGGAGCACCAATGCAGCTAGGCGGAGACGCTCAGGGGATAGAATATGTTGCCGGAGCAGAGGATCAAGGAAAAAAAGTGATTGAAATCATGGCAAGATGCATGGATCTTTCCAGCCGAATGATCCGACGGTGCAAACAGGAAAAACTGATGATGGTTAACGGTGAGATCCGATCAGTCAATTCACTTGTGATCCAGGGAGATCTGATCACAATTCAACTTGAACCTGAAACAAATATATTCAACCCTGAACCGATCCCGGTGGAGATCATCTACGAGGATTCGGATATCCTGGTTGTGAACAAGGCAGCTGGTATTGTTGTCCATCCTACCAAGGGGCATCCGGGCGGAACCTTGGGAAACGCACTGGCATGGCATGCTCTCAAGAATGGAGAGAATTATAAAATCCGATTTGTAAACCGATTGGACCGAGACACGACAGGTCTGGTGATCATAGCGAAGAACGGATTTGCCCAGCAATTCATTTCGGACAGGATGCAGGAAGGAAAAGTCGAAAAACTATACCTGGCACTTGTGCACGGATGCCCTGAACCGGATGAGGGCACTGTGGATGCGCCGATCCATCGGGTTCAGCCGGAGGATATAACCAGGCAGGTTCATGAGGATGGAAAATCATGTGTCACACATTATAAGGTGCTGGCAAAACTGAAGGGAGCCGCTCTCCTCCAGCTCAATCTGGAAACAGGCAGGACCCATCAGATACGGGTGCATATGCAGCACATCGGGAATCCCTTGTTCGGAGATCCGCTGTACGGAAATACAAAGGCAGATGCAATGGAGCGTCAGGCACTCCACGCCTGGAAATTGAATTTTGAAACACCACGCCGTGGAATGATATGTCTGACGGCGCCAATCCCTGATGATATTGCAAAATGCATAGAATCCCTTGATGGTAAAGGTATAGTGGAGGAACTGTTATGAAGGCGTATAGGATTGTTATCAAAGGTGTGGTTCAGGGCGTCGGGTTCAGATATTTCACGCGAATGAGAGCGAACCGTTTGAATATATGCGGATGGGTACGGAACTGCCCTGACGGCAGTGTAGAAATCCATTGCGAAGGTGAAGAGTCCAATCTCCAGAAGTTCATTGAAGAAATACGTAAAGGTCCTTCAGGGGTTATTATGAATTCCTTCGAAGTCATGGAGGCGGCTGCAGATTTCTACTATGGATTTGAAATTAGAAGCTGAACTTCTAAGCCGTCTGCAGCCTCCCTGGTGCGGACGGTTTTTTTATGTAATATTTATATTATGATGTATTATGAATTCAAGAACCGAAATGACCACAAATCCTCCTGGAGGTATCTGATGAATGAATTGACAAAAGGTGCTTTGGCCCTGACCACCGATTGGCGTTACTTGGCCATGCTGGTGATTGCAGGAATCTTGATTTATCTCGCAATCGCTAAGAATTATGAGCCCCTGTTACTGCTTCCGATGGGGTTTGGCGCACTGATGGCTAATATCCCTCATTCCTCAGCTATAGGTCCTGAAGGACCCCTGACGATTCTGTTCAATATGGGAATCAGGACAGAACTGTTCCCACTGCTGATCTTTGTGGCTATTGGTGCCATGATAGACTTTGGGCCTCTGTTGAAAAACCCGAAAATGCTTATGTTCGGCGGAGCAGCCCAGTTTGGAATTTTCTTCACACTGTCCCTGGCAACTCTTATGGGCTTCTCGTTAAAGGAGGCCGCCTCCATCGGAATCATCGGTGCTGCGGACGGACCGACTTCAATTTACGTAGCCAATCTCTTCGCCCCCCACCTGCTAGGTCCCATTTCTGTGGCGGCGTACTCCTATATGGCCCTGGTTCCCATCATTCAGCCGCCGGTGATCCGCGCATTGACGACACTTGAGGAACGGCGCATCAGGATGCCGTATCAAGAGTATTCGATTTCAAAAAGAGTAAAAATCATTTTCCCAATTGCGGTCACCTTGCTGGCGGGAGTCATCGCCCCAGTCAGTGTCCCTCTTGTAGGGTTCCTTATGTTCGGAAATCTCCTTCGTGAGAGCGGTGTGACTGAGCGGCTTTCTCAAGCAGCACAAAACGAACTGGCTAGTTTGGTAACCATCCTGTTGGGGGTCACCATCGGATCCACCATGACAGCCGCAGGATTCCTGAACCTGTCAACTTTCAAAATCATCGCCATGGGGCTCGTCGCTTTCGTGTTCGATACAGCAGGAGGAATCCTGGTTGCAAAATTCATGAACCTGTTTACGAAGGAGAAAATAAATCCAATGGTGGGTGCCGCGGGCATCTCTGCATTCCCCATGTCAGCCCGGGTTGTTCAGCGGGAAGCACAGAAAGCAGACCCCGGCAACTTTATCCTTATGCATGCCGTCAGCGCCAATGTAAGCGGACAAATCGCATCTATCGTAGCGGGGGGCCTTATTCTGGCCCTGATTCATTAGGAGGGAATGTATGGATCTTGTAAATTTTCAAATGAGCCTGGAAGTTATGGGTCAGGGAATGTTCGGTATATTTTTCTTCATGAGTGTTTTCTATGGATTGATCCTATTACTAAAAAAACTGTTTCCAGCTGAAGAGGATACCAAAGTGTGATTCAACAACCTGTGAGCAATCCGTCAAAATATTGAGTTTCATGTGTTGCTAAAGGGTATAACTTAATTAAAGAAATGCGAGCCGACTGCTCGTTCCGGCAGTTTTGAAGTGGAGGCATATGAGATGAGCAATCCGATTCTGACTGTCGATAATCTTACAAAAATATACAATATGGGGGAAGTGGAAGTATGCGCTCTCAAAAATGCATCCTTTCAGGTTATTCCTGGTGAATTCATCGTAATCCTGGGCCCCAGCGGCTCAGGGAAGAGCACTCTGCTGAACATCCTGGGTGGCATGGATAATCCGACCTCCGGCAGTGTTCGGTTCAAAGATATCGGCCTGGAGGATCTGTCCGAAAAGGCCCTGACGGATTACCGGCGGGATCAGGTGGGCTTTGTGTTTCAGTTCTACAATCTGATGGCTAATCTCACGGCTCGTGAAAATGTGGAGCTGGCCACTGAAATCTGCAGGGATCCGCTTGATCTTGATGAAGTCATGCAGGCCGTCGGCCTGGATGAACGCAAGGACCACTTTCCCTCCCAGCTCAGCGGGGGTGAACAGCAGCGGGTCGCCATCGCCCGTGCAGTTGCTAAGAATCCGGAAATCCTGCTGTGCGACGAACCGACCGGCGCACTGGATTATTCGACGGGCATACAGATCCTGATCCTGCTGAAACAAATCAACCGAGATTTCGGTAAAACCGTGATGGTGATCACACATAACGCGCCGATCGGAGCCATGGCGGACCGGGTATTGCGGATGCGAAGCGGAGAAATCGTCGAGATTATTGTGAATTCAGAGCCTGTCCCTCCCGAAAGGATTGAATGGTGATGAAGAAGCTCCCCCTCAGGATGTTTCGGATGATACGGCATCAGTTTGGACAGTTTATGGCAGTTGCTGCGGTCATCACCGTGGGGCTTCTGATGTACACAGCAATGAATATGGCCTCTGTAAACCTTGAGAATTCAGTCAATAATTATTATGAAAGCAACCGATTTGCAGACATATACATTGAGCTGGTCAGAATCCCGGAAAGTGCTGTGACTGACGTCCTGAAGGTTGAAGATGTCACAACAGCAGAGGGCAGGATCGTACAGGATGTTCCTCTGGATGTAGGCGATATTGATAGTCGGGTAAGGATTCGTCTGATTTCAACGCCTCCTGGCGGCAATACTGTCAACCGGCTCTACCCTGTTCAAGGAAACGAACGGGTGTATTCAGACGGTGAAATTCTGCTTGTGGAGCTGTTTGCCAAAGCAAGGATTCTAAACCTCGGCGACGTCATCAAACCGCATATTGGTGGGCGATCTTATCCGATGACTGTCCAGGGAGTGGTCACAACCCCTGAATATATCTATCTGATGGAGAATGAGCAGGCCCTTCTGCCGGACAAGAAGAATTTCGGTGTGGGTTTTGTCTCTCTGGATTTCGCTCAGCGTGTATTTGGCTATGACAGAAGCTTCAATCAACTTCTAGTCAAGGCAGAGCCCGGAACCAACCTGGATCTGCTTAAGGACCGGCTTGAAAAAAAACTGAAGAAATACGGCATCAAGCGCATTTACACCAGAAAAACCCAGATGAGTGCCCGGATTGTCGAGGAAGAGATCCGTGGAAATAAAAGTGCGGCGCAGGTGGTTCCAACCATCTTCCTGATCGTTGCCGCATCGGTCATGATCATCATGACCCACCGCATGGTGCGTAATGACAGGATCGCCATTGGTGTCTTTAAGGCCATGGGGTACACCAATCCCCAGATTATCGGCCACTACACCCTGTTCTCCCTGCTTATAGGCATAGTTGGGGCAATACCGGGACTTCTTATCGGAACATGGCTGGCAGGTTTTATCGCAGCATTTTATGCATCTGATTTTTATAACGTACCGGAGATGGTAGGAAAGGTTTATCCGGAGTATTACGTAAGCGCACTTTTATTGACACTGGCGTTCTGTCTTGCCGCCGGGCTGTGGGGCGCAAGTAGTGTCATGGATATCATGCCGGCTGAAGCAATGAGGCCGGAATCCCCTCGATCGGGACGTAGGATCTGGCTGGAAAGCCGGCAATGGATCTGGAAACGGTTGAGTTTCACATGGAAAATGACTGTCCGGAACATCGCCAGAAGCAAGAGAAGATTCGCCATTGTAGCCTTTGGGATTGCCATCACCTACGCCGTCACCTATATTCCCCTGTATCTCACTACAAGCTCCATGTCAGCTTTCACTGAGCAGTACACGGTCTTTCAGACAATGGATTATACTCTGACATTTTCGAGACCTGTTGATCAGTCTGCTGTCAATGCCCTTAAAGGAGTCAATGGCATCGAGCAGGTGGAACCCTATGATGAATTTCCTTTCGAAATAAGCAAGGGATGGCGTCATAAGGTGGTCAATGTAATAGGCCTTAAGCATGATACGGCATTCTTCCATTTGAAGGATGCAAAAGGGGATATCCTCCAGATTCCTGAGGATGGCGTTCTGATTTCAGAGAGTCTTTCAAGGATTCTGGATGCTGATGTAGGAGACCAGCTGGTATTCAAGAGCTTCATACCGGAGAGGAAGGACCGGTCGTACCAGGTAATGGGTCTGGTGCGGCAAACCCTGGGTACGAATGTCTACATGTCACAAAAGACAATGCAGAACCAGCTTCTGGAATCCGGGTGGATCACAGGGGCACTGGTAGCCGGGGATTCAAAGGTGAAGGGGGAACTGGTTAATTGGAAGAACATCCTGACGGTCCAGTCCAGTGCTGATCTGATTGCGATTTTTCAGGAATACATGCAGCTCTCGCTGGCAAGTATTTCCTTGATGGTGTTTTTCTCATTCATCCTCGGTTTCGCTATCGTTTATAACTCGACCATGATGACCATCAATGAACGGCTTATGGAATTCTCATCACTTCGCGTTCTTGGGTTCAGCACCAATCAGATTTATACGCTGCTTCTTAAGGAAAATCTGCTGATCACGCTGTTAGGAGTAGCAATAGGTATTCCAATGGGCTGGCAGATGGTGGTGATCACTGTCCGGTTCTATAGTACCGAGCTCTATACCTTTTCGGCAGTACCTGAACAGGGATCCTTCATTCAGGCGGGGATACTGACGGTATTGTTCGTCGTTCTGGCCCAGGGGGCTACGTATACCCGCATTAGAAGGCTTGATTTCATTGAAGCCCTGAAAAACAGAGTGTCCTGAAGATTCAATGGCGGAGGTGGCAGCATGGGTAAGGGTTCGCTGAAGAGATTGAAAGCCTGGGGGTTGAAACATAAGGGGTGGATAGTGATCGGGGGGGCAGGCCTGCTGATCCTTGGAGCCATGTCTCTGAGAAAGACCGAACTGCTTGTCACAGCTCACACTGTAGAGACAGGCCCAGTGAGAAAGATCATTGAGGCTTCGGCAGTGGTGGAAAGTACAGTTGAAAGAACAGTAGCGGGCCAGATTGCAGGGGATGTACTGGAGGTTATCAAAGACCCGGGAGATTCAGTTGCAGCAGGGGATGTCCTCGCCATCCTTGATGTGAAGGATCTGGAGCTGTCAATAGTTGGCTTGCAAGCCCAGAAAGCCTCATTAGAGGCAGCGCTCAGGGATGCTCAGAACCCAACCCCGGAGGCGCTCCGTCAGGCCAAAGCTCAGATGGATCTGGATACAATCGGGTTGGATGCAGCACACAGAGCTTATGAGCAGACTAAATCCCTTTTCGAGTCCGGAGCTGAAAGTGCGGAAGCGCTAAAAACCGCTGAAGAAAAATTGAGGACAGCTGAGCATTCGGCTGCTATCGGTTCGGCATCTTACGAAGCTCTCAGAAAGGGAATCAGTACCGAACAGCGTAAACGGTTTCAGGCTGATTTGGCTGTCCTGCAGGCCCAAATCGATCAGGTGAAGCTTAACCGTGATAAATTCAAGGTGCTTAGCCCTGTGAACGGTGTTGTGACCGCCAAATCAATCGAGCCGGGTGCTGTTGTTGGTCCTGGCACGGTATTGTTCGAAATTGACGATCCTTCTTCTCTTCAACTAACATCGGATCTGCTTGTGCAGGACGCTGTGAGAATCAAAGTCGATACACCGGTTCGGGCCTACGACACAGATTCAGGGATTGAGATAACCGGGAAAATATCGAAAATCCATCCCAAGGCGTTCGATAAGCTTTCGGATCTGGGCATTGAGCAGAAGCGGGTCAGGATTGAAATCAGTATTGATCCGGGAGCGCCGATGCTTACGATCGGAATGGATCTGGATCTAGAGATTGTGGAAAAGAAAATTGATCAGGTGCTGAACGTACCGGACAGTGCAGTGTTTAAAATCAATGAGGAGTCCCATGTTTTCAGGATTTCAGACGGAAAGGCCTTGCTGACGCCGGTCGTTATCGGCCTTGAAGGAGAGGATTCCGTAGAAATCCTCGAAGGGCTGACTGCAGGAGATCAGGTGATTGATGCTCCTGGAAATGATCTGGCAGATGGTACGAATGTTAAGATCGAACAGTGATATAAAGGAGAGAGGCCAAAACGGACCTCTCTCCTTTATTCTTGGCTTGAATGACTGTTGAAAAACGTTATCCTAAGTCAAATTAACTACATACACTTGTATTTGTAGAACTATGGAGTATAATTAACAGTACAAGATGTCAAGTACAATTGAATGGGGGAACGTTCATGTTCAAGACAGTTCAGGAAGTGAAGGAGTATTGCAGTCGGGAATCCGTGGATTTCATTGATTTCAAAGTCATTGATCTGGCAGGCCGTTGGCACCACCTCACCATCACACCGGATCGTTTTACGGAGAATACCATGGAAGACGGAATCGGATTCGACGGTTCCAGCTATGGATTTCTGATGGTCAACAAATCCGATATGGTGTTCATACCGGACCTCAGCACTGCATTTATCGATCCATTCACCAAGCGGAAAACCCTGACCATGATTGCGAACATCTATTCACTTCAAAACGGCGTAAAGCGGTTCGAAGGGGACCCTCGCTATATCGCCTTCAAATGCGAAGAATATATGAAATCCACAGGCATCGCAGACCGAAGCTCATTAGGACCTGAATTTGAATTCTATATTCTGGACCATATTTCATATGAAGTCAGCCCCCATCGGATTAATGTGACTCTGGATGCTGCACAGGCAGAGTGGAATACGGGTGAAAACGAAAGCAATAATCTGGGCTTCAAGGTGCGCCATCATGGAGGCTATCACGTGGATATTCCTCATGATGTGAACTACGATCTACGGAATGAAATGGTGCTGATGCTTGAAGCCAACGGTGTTCCGGTGAAATATCATCATCCGGAGGTTGGTGGTCCTGGACAGCTTGAAATTGAAGTGAACTTCGGGAATGCTTTTGAAATGGCGGACCGGACCATGAAATTGAAATACATAGTGAAGAATCTCTCTGTGAAACACGGAAAGACAGTGACATTCATGCCGAAACCTTTCTACAAGGAAGCTGGCAGCGGTATGCACGTTCACTTTCATCTGTTCAAGGATGGCAAACCACTGTTCTATGATGAGAACGGCTATGCAGGTATGAGCCAGACTGCTCTTTATTCAATTGGCGGGATGCTGAAGCATGCCAATGCCCTCAGTGCTATCTGCAACCCCAGCACCAATTCCTACAAACGTCTGATACCTGGCTATGAAGCCCCTGTAAGCATATGCTTCGCGCTTTCAAACCGCAGTGCTGTAATAAGGATTCCCGGCTATGCTAACCGTCCTGAAGATAAGCGTTTCGAATACAGATCATCGGATGCAACCTGCAATCCCTATCTTGCCTATTCAGCCCTGCTTATGGCAGCTCTGGACGGCATAAGGAACAGGATCGATCCAACCGCTGAAGGCTACGGTCCCATCGACAAGAATATCTTTGATCTTTCAGCTGAAGATAAGGCAAAAATCAAAGGGCTTCCTAAATCCCTTGATGAAGCCTGTGATGCTCTGGAAGAGGACCATGATTTCCTTTTGGAGGGCGGTGTGTTCACAAAAGAACTCATCGGCAATATCTTGAAAGCCAATCGGCGGGATGCCCTGGCAGTAGGCAATATTCCGCATCCGGTTGAATTCCAGATGTACTACGATCTGTAACAGTTCGGGACAGTCAGAAATGACTGTCTTTGTTCATTCGTGCTTCGATCGGTGCGGCTGGATAAGCGGAAATTTATGATTTTGAAACAGTTCCATGGGTATGAAACACCTATAAAGCTAAATTACTGCGATTGCAGCCGCACTGAAGATCCAGGGGCGGATAATTGACGTGTGATGATGCTGGAGGGAATCATGATGAAAAATGGTGCTGGACCCGGAAAGTCAGAGCCTTCAGCAGGTTCAAGGCAAACTCTGCGGCAAAAGGCTGAAGCGATTGCACAAACTAAGTCACGGTCAAAGGAAGATCTGAGCACACTGTCAATCGATGAAATCAGGCAGATCATTCATGAGCTCAGTGTCCATCAGGTCGAATTGGAGATGCAGAACGAGGAGCTTAATAGGGTTCAGCAGGAATTGGAAGATGCCCGGTCCCGTTATTTCGACCTATATGATCTGGCGCCGGTTGGCTACTGTACCCTCTCCGACAGAGGATTGATGCTGGAGACCAATCTTGCTGCTGCAGCCTTGCTGGGTACTGCTCGCGGTGCGTTGTACGGAAACCCTGTCACGAAGTTCATCTTAAATGATGACCAGGATCTATACTACCTGCTCCGCAGGAAACTCCTTGAGACCGGACTGCCCCAGGCGACCGATCTGAGAATGATGAAAAAGGACGGAACAGTGTTCTGGGCACATCTTGAAGCCGTTATTGCGCATGATCTGTCCGGAACTCCTTTTTGCCGTGTCGTGCTGAACGATATCACGGACAGAAAAAACAGTGAGCATGAGCTTCTCAAGGCCAAGGAAGCTGCAGAAAAGGCTAACCTTGCAAAAAGTCAATTTCTGGCAAATATGTCCCATGAGATCAGGACGCCTCTGAATGGAGTGATGGGAACGCTGCAAGTTCTGGAGATGACAGACCCGACTGAGGAACAGAAAAAATACATCGCAGTTTCAAAAATATCATCAGAAGCGCTCCTGGCAGTACTTAACGACATTTTGGACTATTCTAAAATTGAAGCAGGGAGGATGGAGCTGGAGAAAATCGCCTTCAGCCTTAAAAAAGTAGTTGAGGATGCAAGTGGACTGTTCCAGCTTGCCGCCGCTGAAAAGGACCTGGTCATGGAGACGTTCATAGACGGGAATGCTCCAAGAATTCTGATCGGTGATTCGTTCCGGCTGAGACAGATATTGTCCAATCTGATTGGAAACGCTGTCAAGTATACCAGCGAAGGAAGAATCGATGTAATTGTCGAAAAAATTAAATCACTGGAGAATCATGAAGTCTTGCTTAAATTCACTGTCATGGACTCCGGCATCGGTATTCCTGAAGATCAAACCGGTATTCTCTTCAACAGTTTCACTCAGGTGGATAATTCCAATACCCGTGAGTTCGGCGGAACCGGATTGGGGTTGGCCATCTCTAAGAATCTGGTAGAACTGATGTCCGGGAATATATGGGTGGAAAGCAAAGTGGGGGAAGGCAGCAGATTCTGTTTCACCTGCATTCTTGAGAGTGCCGGCGAAGGTGACTACAGAATCGTATCGTCTGAAAAGAATAAGTCGGGTATGGAACAGGGTAAAGCTTTGAGGATTCTTCTGGCAGACGATGACTTGGTCAGCCGCATGGTAGTAGAAAAATTCTCAGAGAAAAAAGGATGGAAGGTTATCTTCGCTTCAAATGGAGAAGAAGCGGTAGATCTTCTTAAGAGAGCGCAGTTCGATGTTATCCTCATGGATGTTCAAATGCCCGTTATGGACGGGTTCAAAGCAACAAGAATCATCCGACAGATGGACGGTTCCAGAAAAACACCTATCATTGCCATTACAGCGTATGCACTAAAGGGAGATCGTGGAAAGTGTATCGAGGCCGGTATGGATGACTATCTGGCTAAGCCGATCGATGCAGAAGAATTTTACGCGATCGTTCAAAAGTGGGCGGGTGGTTTTAAGGCATACAATTAGATCGGCCTGCAGCGGAGAAATCTGCTGCTTTTGTTATTGAGAGGTTAGGGTAAGTCCATGTTTTATGCTAAAATAAGTAATTGGATTGGAACAGGTCTTTAAAAAACTGGGTGAGTATATGAAAATATCGTTGGAAACCATAGCATGGGCAGCTTTATCAGGCGTTGGTCTGGCAGGAATCCTCAATTCCATAGTGGTGATTGCTTCGGGAATGGGACGCTTCAACCTGAGTAACTCTCTGCCTGCCTTACTGGGATCAGTACTGATGGGTATCGGAATCAGAAAATTACTAGGACCCGATACGCCTTTGTTTCCCAATCCGATTATCCTGCTTTTTTTCAAGAGTTTTCTAGGCATTGCCGGGATCTGGGTTTCTGCGGTTTTGCTGCTGATTGCTTTTTCATGGCCTTCTGCCGGCATAGGCTCGGCGGAATGGATGCTGGTACTCGGAGCCGGACTTCGTGGGGATCAGCTCAGCCTCACATTGATGGAAAGGCTGGATACTGCCGCAGCCTACTGGCGGCAGCACCCGGAGGTTAAGATCGTGGTTTCCGGGGGACAGGGTCCTCATGAACTGATATCCGAGGCGGAGGCCATGTACCTGTATCTGGAGCAGGCAGGGGTTCCAAGATCCCAGCTCTACCAGGAGGATAAGTCAACGAATACCTGGGAAAACATCGGGTTATCAAAGACGATATTCGATAAAGCGGGACGGGACCAATCGAAGCCGCTAGTTATTGTTTCCAACAGATATCACTTGTTCAGGGCTGTAAGAATCGCCAGAGCTCAGGGCATCACGGCAGTAGGAGTACCTGCTCCAACACCTGGAGGAGTGCTTATCGCGAGCTACATGCGGGAAACGCTTGCGGTCACCAAATTCATGATAAAACAACAGATGGAAAAGGAGTTGTAACAGAATGGATATGCGTTATTTGGAGTCGGTGCATGTGAATAATGCCGTTGCCCACGTGCTGGACAAACGGCTGGAGGAACCGCTTTTAGGTGTTGCAGAGCTGGAGCTGTCCGAGGATCTCCACGAATTCTTCATGAAGCATATCCTCCGTGGTCTTAGAGGCGAGGATTCTGAAAAAGCCAGATTCGTCGGTGAAGGAGCCTTAAAGCTGCTGATCCGTCGAATTTTCGATGAACCGGATGCGTTTCTGGAATGCACCCAAGAGATGGCTCGTCGTCTTTTCAATATCATGCGGCCTACGGAAAGCATCAATGGCGGGGACCTTGCTATCGTGAAATTCCATTCAGGCGAAGCGCGTTACCTGGGAATCCTGAAACTGGATTATCAGAAATCCTACAGCCATGAGATCGAGTACCAGAATGAGCAGTTCAATGTAAAGCTTGTGGCTCAGGACACCGGATTGCCCCTTACCCATCAGAAGCTGTCAGCTTGTGCTTTTATCAAGGAAGACGATACTGACGATTCCTACGATATGCTTCTGGTCGAGCGGTCGACCGGTGAAGAAGGGCCTCGGTTCTTTCTCAACAGGTTTCTTGGTGCCGACAGGGTACTGGACAAACGTGATAAGACAAAACTCCTCCGTAAAAGCGTCGAGCAGTGGACACGAACGAATCTGAAGAATGATCTGGACAAGGCACTTGAGGTGCGAAGCCAGCTCAACGAAGAACTTCTGGGCAGTGCCTATATCGATCTTGAAGCGTTCTCGGAGGATCTCTTTTCCAATGCAACGGATGCCCGTGAAAAATTCGATAAGAAGATGCAGACCGTTGGCCTGATTGACGGAGAAAAAATTGAAGTGGACAGGCTCTGGGTGACTGACAAGATGAAAAACCGAGCAGTGAAAACGGACACAGGCTTCACAATCCGTGGAGAACATGAATTTTTCGATGATCCCGCCCGTTTTAAAATGCAGCGGAACGGTGATGGAAGCGTCGATTACATCATCAGGAATGTAAGGAATGTTTCGGAGCGCTAGGACAGGAAGATAAGGATTTGGGTTTAAGTATCCGAATCATGTATACACTCTGTTCCCCTTTCAATCTGTTCAGAAATCAGGTAAACTTAAGAAAAGAACCTGGGATGTGCGTAGCTGATCGAAATACAACCACTAGATATTTCGAGGGAACACGTGTTCCTGTACCAATGGCATGCCGTTTAGCACGGAAGGCAGACGTACAGGATAGTGCACCCACCTGTTGAGGTGTGGTGTGTGTTATTTCAAAGGCGACGGCATTCCGGGGCTTTTTCTTTTTTTGCAGACAGGATTATGGATGATTGTGTCGAAACAATTTCATTATAGACGAAGTACATTATGCATGAAATCTCGGAGGAGGCAGACTATGCCGATCGGTGAAATCCATCTGGACAAGAATTCCAGTGACCATCTGTACCATCAGCTTTCACGTCAGCTGCGTGATCAGATCGCAGAGGGCGTTTTGCGGTCCAATGAGAAGCTTCCACCCATCAGGACATTAGCCGATAAGCTGCAGATAAACACGGTCACGGTAGTCAATGCTTATCGGTGTCTGGAAGAGGAAGGCCTGATCCATAAGCAGGTCGGCAGCGGCTCCTTTGTTGCACCAAGAAAATCCCTGGCAGGAGACGCCACAGTCATCCAGGAGGATACAGAACACAGGCAGCTCACGGTCGGAGAAGCGGCATACAACTTTGCAAGCGGGACTCCTACGACAGACCTGTTCCCTGTGGCCCGCTTCAAGGATGTGCTGAATCAGGTTCTGGACAGGGATATGGGTGAGGCTTTCGGATATCATGACCCACAGGGATACTACCCGCTCCGCACGGCAATTTCAGAACTGATCGGTGCCCAGGGAATGAACGTGGACGCTGACGGGATTCAAATCATCTCTGGGGCTCAGCAGGGAATCGACATTGTATCCAAGGCCATGCTCAAATACGGTGATACTGTTCTAGTTGAAGCGCCCACCTATGCAGGTGCCCTGGCCACATTCCGTTCAAGAGGCGTCCGGGTTGAGTCATTTCCCATCACTTCCAAAGGGCCGGACCTTGTAAAGGTCGAAGCTCTGCTGCGTAAGCACCGTCCGCGGCTGATTTATGTGATGCCGAATTTTCACAATCCCACAGGATGGACATACCCGGAGGCTTCGAAAATTGCATTTCTAAAGCTGTGCAGCACCTATGATACGATGATCCTGGAAGATGATTACGCAAGCGAGCTGAATTTCACAAATCAGACGATCCTTCCGCTTAAAGCCCTTGATACTGAAAACCGGGTGATTTATATAAAAAGTTTCTCCAAGATAATGATGCCGGGCCTCCGTCTGGGGTTGATGACAATTCCGCCCCGGCTGGCAGAGCCTATTCTTTCCGCCAAACAGTCAACGGATGTCTCTACCTTCGGATTGACCCAGCGGGCCTTTGAACTTTTTATCAGAAAGGGATACTGGGAACAGCAGGTGGAAGCTGTAAGACAAGTCTTCAAGGAACGGTATATCTCTTTCATTAAGGCATCGGATGAATTGCTGATACCGCCTTTGACATTGGAAATTCCAGCAGGCGGCATCCACTTCTGGTTCCAGGTGCCGGTGTCTGCTGCCGAGGCATTATATGTCGAATCGGCTCGAAGAGGGGTTTTGGTTGTTCCAGGAGATCATTTTTACATGCAGCCGGTATCTGAAAAATACCTGAGGTTAAGTACGGCATCCATGGATCCGGAGGATATAGTTCGGGGTCTGGAATTGTTTTCTGATGCGGTATCTGTGGTTTTAGGAAGAAGAGGCGCCATACCCAAACGCAGTACCTACACACCGATTCTTTAACGTTCCGTAACGATTGGAGTCAGCCGTACGCAAAAGCGTTAAATTTGATATACTGAACCCAGAAGATTGAAAGGGAGGAATTTGTCATGGACCAAAGGATAAAAGAACTGGCAGGCATCATCATCAACTACTCAACTGAAATAAAACAGGATGAGAATGTCCTGATCCATTGCACGGGAACATCCCCGCAACCATTGGTGCGGGCACTGGTGGCAGAAGCCTACAAAGCCGGAGGAAAGCCTTTTGTGAAGTGGACGGACCCGCGAACGGAGCGGGAATTGCTAATGGGCGCTACGAAGGAACAATTGGAAACAAGAGCGGCGCTGGAGCTGGCGGAAATGAAGGAAATGAATGCTTACATAGGGATCCGAGGCAGCGATAACATCAATGAGATGAGTGATGTTCCCTCAGAAAAGATGAAGATGGCGATGGAAATCACCCGCCCTGTGACCCAATACCGTGTAGATCATACCAAATGGGTTGTGATGCGCTATCCGAACGGTTCGATGGCCCAAAGCGCCAGCATGAGCCAGGATGCTTTCAAGGATTTCTATTACAAAGTATGCACCTTGGATTATGAGAGGATGTCCCGTGGCATGGATAATCTGGTCGCGCTTATGGAAAATACCGATCAGGTTCACATCAAAGGGAAAGGAACGGACCTCCGGTTTTCCATCAAGGGCATCCCCGCCATCAAGTGTGACGGTAAAATGAATCTTCCCGATGGAGAGGTGTTCACTGCGCCTGTAAAGGACAGCGTCAACGGTCAGATAACGTTCAACTGCCCAGCGGTTTATCAGGGAACCGACTACGAACACGTCACCCTGATCTTCAATGACGGCAAGATTGTAAATGCCACATCGAATGATACAGACAGATTGAATCAGCTGCTGGATACCGACGAAGGTTCGAGATATGTGGGAGAATTCGCCATCGGCGTGAATCCCTACATCCTGAAACCCATGAAGGATACGCTTTTTGATGAGAAAATCATGGGCAGCTTCCACTTCACCCCCGGTGAATGCTATGAAGAAGCCTCAAATGGAAACAAATCAGCCATTCACTGGGATTTAGTGTGTATTCAGACGCCTGAATACGGCGGCGGCGAAATATACTTCGATGGTGTCCTTATCCGTAAGGATGGACGTTTCGTGATTCCTGAACTGGAAGAACTGAACCCGGAGAGGTTGATGGGATGAGATAAACAGATAAGGACAGGCATGCGCCTGTCCTTCTGTTATACTTGGAGTATCGAATAAACAGGAGCGGCCTATGACGCTATTTCAGATTTATAAGACTTATTTCAGAATCGGAATCATGACCTTCGGAGGGGGATATTCCATGATCGCTATCATGGAAAGGGAGGTTGTCACCCGGCTCAAATGGTTGGAGGAAAGGGAGTATTTGGATATGGTTGCATTGAGCCAAAGCCTGCCGGGAGCCATTGCGGTAAACCTTTCGGCGATGTCCGGCAGTCGAATCCATGCCAAGTGGGGAGCACTCGCTGCCTATGCGGGAGTCATCACTCCGTCACTGCTGATCATCTACATCATTGCCCGGTTCTTTGAGCCGTATATGGACCTGCCGATGGTGCGGGCAGTATTTGACGGCATTAATCCGGCAGTCATAGGCCTGATGCTGGCTTCGGTCTTTCAACTGGGTAGGGCGATCAAGCCGGTACCCTTCAATCTGCTGCTTGGAGCTTTCGGGCTGGGCGCCATAACGGTATTTGGCTGGCATCCCCTTGTGATGATTCTTGCGGCTGGAGTCGCCGGGTTTCTGATGAAAGGGCGGGTGGCCTTATGAACAGCATGCTGCAGCTTATCCTGACATTCATCAAGATCGGAACATTCAGCTTCGGCGGCGGCTATGCTATGATTCCATTCATCAGGGAGGAAACGGTGCAGATCCATCACTGGATCAGCGCAAACCGTCTATTGGATCTCATAGCGATATCCCAATCAACGCCAGGTCCCATAGCTGTCAATCTTGCAACCTATATCGGATATCAGCAGGCAGGGTTCGGCGGCTCACTGGCTGCCACCATCGCAGTTTCCCTGCCATCATTCTTCATGGCGGTATTTCTGTGGCGAATTAAGAGTCAGGGTGCTGGACTCCCGGCTCTTGAAGCTATTTTTGCCGGTATCAGACCTGCGGCAGTTGGCCTGATTGCAGGGGTATGCATCACAATGGGCTTCGATGCGATCAAAAACCCGGTACAGTTGCTGATCTGTCTGACGGTCTTTGCAATCAGCATGCGGACCAGGGCGAAAACCGGCTTTGTTCTGGCAGCTTCTGCTGTTGCCGGCGTTCTGTTCACCTGGTCAGGATTGATGGGAGGCCTGGGATGAAGATTAGCGGCAGGATCCTGTCCATTCTGTTGGCTCTTATGCTCGTAATTGCATTCTGGGCACTTATCAATTACTTCAGGAATCCAGTGCCGACATCCTCGTCGATTCTCATACTGGATGACAGGACACTTGATATGGATGATCCCTACTTCATCGAAAACAACCGAATTTACCTGAAAATACAGGTATTTGATACAATGGGGATCAACTATGCACTTGATTCATCTGATGCCAGACTAATCGTTAACATCAATGCAGGGAGTGTATCGTATGAAGATTCCACGCTGACCCAGCAGATCACATCGCAGGCTGAGAACATAAACTTTCCTCTAAAGTCCCTGAACACCGGACATTACATCGAGCTCGAACGGCTGTCTGATTGGCTTGGGATCCGTTCAACGCTAACTGTGGACCAGAAAATTCTGATGCTTGATTCAAAAGGAGACCGTATTTCCGGAATCGTTGCACTGGAAGGATCGACGTTTTACACCCTCCCTGGAAACAAAGGGGTAAGGTACAGGAATTTGAGGGAGGGGGAAAAGCTGCGTCTTTTCTCTGAGAACGGTGAAGAATACCGCCTTAGGACCATGGACGGACTGATAGGTTATGGGCTGAAATCCTCAATAATCTCATATCCCGAAAAAACCGGCCTGAATGAGAATTTCATGAAACGCAGAAACACACCAAAACAATATGGTCCGATCAATATCACATTTGAATATGTCAGCCGTTACAGTGCCAATCCGGACATTTCAATCGAATCGAAAATTCAGGGATTGGACGTACTGTGTCCTACCTGGTTCACATTGAATGAGGATTCAGTTGTAGTCAACGACGCTTCCATCCGTTATTCTCGTGATGCCCATGCTCTGGGATATCGGGTGTGGGGTGTTTTCAGAAACGGATTCGAACCGGATCGGACTCATCAGCTGCTTGCCGATGAAGGAATAAGAGCCCGGGCGATCGCTGATATTGCCTTTTTTTCGTCATTTTATGAGCTGGACGGCATAAATGTAGATTTTGAGAATGTCTTTAAGAAGGATCAGGCCCTGCTTACAGAATTTTTAAAACAGCTTGACGGAGCCCTGACCCGTCAGGGAGTCACTCTTTCTGTCGATGCGGCACCGCCATGGGGCAGCGATCAGTGGTCTTTGTTCCTTGACCGCGGTGAAGTGGCCCGCTTAACGGATTACGTCATCCTGATGGCCTATGATGAACATTATGCCAACAGCCCAGTAAGCGGATCTGTGGCTTCGCTGGGCTGGACTGAAAAGGCTGTCGCGGAAACTCTTGAACATATTCCTGATGAAAAGCTGCTTCTTGGTGTTCCGCTTTATACCCGTGTATGGAGCGAAGCACCTGATGGCGCAGGTGGACTTACCGTATCTTCAAAAGCCATCGGAATGAAGGATCAGGACGCTCTGTTGCTTGACAAGGCTCCTGAGTATCTGTTTGACGAAGTGGCCGGGCAAATGACTGCCAGTTATGTGGAAGAAGGCATTGTTAAGAGGATATGGATCGAGGATGACGAATCCATGCAGGCTCGTCTGCAGCTGATCAATAAGTATAACTTGGCTGGAATTGCTTCCTGGCGTCGCGGCTTTGAAAAAGAAACCTTCTGGACCTTGGTCCGGGAAAACCTGAAAGGACAGTGAAAAATGGACTTTTACAGCATTCTCAGCAGGTATTACGATGAGCTGTTTCCTCCGAATCCAAGACAAATTCTTTTTTTAACGCAGCACCTACCTGCGCGGGGCAAGGTTCTGGATGTCGGTGCCGGTACAGGAGGATATGCGGCCGCACTTGCTGCAAATGGAGCGGTTGTGGAAGCGCTTGAAATCGAATCCATGGTTCCATACCTTCAAGAATCCGCCCAAAGACATGGTTTCACTGCCCGGGATATGGGGATGGAACAGGTTCAGCAATTGGAAGCGGAGAGCTACGGTCTCGTATACTGCATCGGAAATACTCTTGTTCATTTGGAAAATCAGGATCAAGTGACTGTGTTCCTAAGGAACTGCAGGCATATGCTCCTGCCGGAAGGGACCCTTATACTTCAAATCGTCAATTATGACCGAATTATTGAAAACAATCTGACGGAATTGCCTGTAATCACAGTGCCTGATCAGCAGCTGACCCTGATTCGAGAATATGTGATCGGAAATGACACCGTGCAGTTCATAACCCGATTGAGCCAGGGAAACAGGCAGTGGGTCAGTGAAGCTCGCCTGCTGGCGCTGAAACGGAAGGCGCTGGAGCGGTGTTTGACTGATGCGGGTTTTAAGGATATATGCTTCCTTGGAAATTTCGAAGGATCGCCCTGGGAAACTTCCAGTTCTGCAACCATAGCAGTCGCAAAAGCTTAAAAAAACCAACTGACGGAATAACCGGCAGTTGGTTTTTGAATTCAAGGAATCAATTCCTGCATTTTCGTGGCAGTTTGCAGGAATAAAGTCAGTCAAAATGAATTATTTGTACTTGATTCATGCAATTGATTCAAGTATACTCATGTTATACAAGAATAGTTGTATACAATAAAACGAAAGGAGCGGTGCCCATGCTGACTAACACCTTTGAAATCACTTTGAACGCCCAATCATTTGTAAATCAAGGAGTCTGTAACAGGTGTCAGGGAACTAAGCTCCTGAACGTTTATGGACTATGCGACGAATGCGACCATATCATCGATGAGGAATATGAAACTCTTTATCAGGAACCTCTTGAACTCGATTTGAACTGAATGAACCAAGAATAAACGCCTTCTCTCAAATCCAAGAGAAGGCGTTTTTATTCAAGTAGGAAGCAGCGGGCTCCATTCCTTGCAGGCATATAGGTCCAATCGGTGAAGTGCCCTGGTGCATGCTATATAAAGGAGCTTACGGTCCTGCTCTGTGATATAGTTGCCGTCAGCGTCTATGACGAGGGCAGCGTCAAATTCCAAACCCTTTGCAAGATAAACAGGGAGAATCAGGATGCCTGAATCAATCTCCTGATCGTCATAGTCAACCAGTTTCACATCATCAGGACTCTTCATACGGGCGTAAAGATCCTTCGCCTGGCGACGTGTTCTGCAGAGCATCACAACCGAGGAGTAACCATCATTCAATGCTTTTCGGGCATCTGTAAGAGCGGCTTGAGCCAATTGGGTTTCTGAATCGAATCGAAGCAGCCGGGGCTCATCTCCGTGTCGTTCAAAGGCCTTGGTCATATCCAGGCTCCCCAGTATCTGGTGGGCAAAAGCTGTGATTTCAAGTGTTGAGCGGTAACTTCTATCCAACGTCAATTGTATGGTCCTTGGTTTGGAGAGAACCTGGGCCATTTGAGAATAATGTGTTCCATCCACAGTGCTGCCCAGGGTCTGGTGAATATCGCCGATTATCGTATATCGGGCAGATGGGAACAGTTCTCTGAAAATGGCGCAGTGCAGGGGATGGTAATCCTGAGCCTCGTCGATGACAACCTGACGGATGTCGCCGTAATGGTCATGACCCTCTGCTCTCAGCTTCAGGTATACGACTGCAGCCGCATCCTCATAAGGCAGGTGGCCAGCCTCCAGGGCTTCAAGTGTGTATTCGCGGAAATCATCTGCATCCGCCGGGAGTTCCAGGCCCTGAGTGAGTCTTTCAAAAAGTGCCTTATCACGAAACAGTCTGATATACAGGGATTGGCAGTCCAGTTCAGTCATTTGCCTGAGTCGTTCCATGAAGGCCTTGTTCTCTTTCATGGCCAGCAGCCTGGCATAGGATTTGATCTCGAATTCATGACCGCCGTTCTTTTCGACCAGTTCCTCAAGTATGCGAAGGCGCTTTCGGTATTGCGGCTTCATTCGTTCGAGTATCCGACCTTCAATTCGCTTCAGGCGGCGAGTGATGGATGCGCCTGTCTTGTTATTCAGGAATTCATTTTTAAGAGCACTGCCTGTGAACAGGATTTTACCGCCGAACTCAATATCATCGAAGTGCAGCAGTTTTCGCTCGGCATGGTCTAGAAGCCGGTCCATCAGTACAATTGCAGTCTGGGAGCCTTTATATGAAATCCATGAGGTCAACCGCTTTTCACGGCCTGAAAGCATCGCCTCGATCTGACGATTCCGTGCGTCCTGCAGACGATCCTGTCCCAGACATTTGTTAAGGATATCCTCCAAGGTCAGCTGTTCAACCGCTTCTTCTCCAAGCTCGGGCAGAACGCCCGCGATATACCGTTCAAAAACACCGTTGGGGGAAAGGATAAGGATGTTGTTGGCCTCCAGCTTGGATGCCAGACCCTCATAGAGAAGGAATGCTACACGGTGCAGGGCGATTGAAGTCTTGCCGCTGCCTGCAGCTCCCTGAACCATCAGGACATCGCTTTCGGTATCCCTGATGATCAGATCCTGTTCCTTCTGGATGGTCTCGACGATCGTTCTCATTTTTGGTGAAGCACTTCGACCCAGTGCCTCCTGCAATATCTCATCCCTTATTTGGATTGAACAGTCAAAAAAATAGAGAAGTTCGGATTTCCTGATCTTGAATTGCCGCTTAAGTGTCACTTCGCCGCGAACGGTGCCATCGGGGGCCTGATAATATGCCGATCCGGGTTCGAAGCGGTAGAAAACGCTGGCAACAGGGGATCGCCAGTCGTACACATAAATGTTATAATCTTCTGAGTCCATCAGAGTAGAAATCCCGATGTATATTTTTTCGTTTTCCTGAGTTCCCTCTTCTGTGAAATCGAAGCGGCCGAAATAAGGCACATCCATCATCCGATGGAGGCGGTCAACCTGTTTTTCAGTATGACCATATGTGTTGGTCTGACTGGCCAGTTCTGTGAGATGCTGGTTGATTTCGGTCATTCGGGCAAAGTCGTTGCTATAGTGCACCGTATTCTCATACATATCCCTGCGGGCATCAATCAGGTTCTTTCGGCGTCGGGAAAGATGATCCTCCTGACGGTCCAGTTCGCGGTGGATAAAAGCCATTGTTTCGGCCAGATACTGCTTTTCTGCTTCCAGTTCATCTCTATGTTCAGCCATAATAAACCTCCAGGCGCTCTTAACAGTCACTTCACATCATTCCATTGTATCAGATTTCAGTAACCCGGTACAGAGTGATCGACACTTTATTGGAATTCAAATGGCAGACATTTCTTAAAAAACGACATCAAAAAACCGCCTTGCAATGATCCCCCAGAAAATCCGGGTTGCTGCAGGCGGTGTAAATCCGTGTTATCCGTTGATAGGTTCATAAGCTCTAATCATTTTCAGTGCATATCAGACAAGGTTGACCAGGTCGATACGGCCTTCAATGAAATCCAAAACATTACGGGCGGAACGTCGCCGGCATTCCTCCAAAGCCTCGATGGAATAGAATGCTGCATGAGGTGTGATGATCACATTTTTCATGGCAAATAATGGACTGGTGAAGTCCGGGGGTTCATTCCGAAGCACGTCAAGCGCGGCACCGCTGATCAATCCCTGTTCCAGGGCCGCGACAAGGTCCGCCTCATTGACGACTTTGCCTCGGGACGTATTTACGAAGAGAGGCTTCTTCAGCATCTTTTCAAAGACGGGTCTGTTGAAAAAATCAGCGGTTTTCCCGTTGAACGGGATATGGGATGAAATAATGTCTGATTGAGCAAGCAGCTCATCAAGACTGGCTCGGTACACCTGATTTGACCTTAAAAGCTCATCGGGTACGGAGGTATAAGCAATCACCCGAAATCCGAATGCGAGGGCGCGCATAGCCACCGCCTGAGCGATATGTCCAAAGCCCACAAGACCAAGTGTTTTGCCTGAAAGGCGATTCATTGGGGGGGCAACGTCCTGATCCCAGACGCCGGTTTTTATCGATTCATTGTAAAGCAGGATATTCCGTAAGCTCGAAAGAATAAGAGCCAGCGTATGATCAGCCACCTCTCCGGTGCAGTAATTCGGTACATTTGCAACGGATATGCCCAGTTCCCTGGCTGCGTCCGCATCGATATTATCATAGCCGGTAGATGTGTTTGAAACTATTCTGCAGTTTTTTAGGGTTTCAAGTACACGCTTGGACAAAGGGGCATATTCTGCAAGGATCCCATCCGCGTCCCTGCAGACGCGTATCAGATCCTCTTCAGTTCTGCACTGATGCCCCTCGACTATCCAGTCTTCGGGAAATTGGCTCTTTTCGATGTCGATGGAATTCCAGCTGCAGTCCGCTATAATGATTTTAATGGCCATCCTGGGCACTCCTTTTGATTTCGTATTCACAACCATATATCCATGCTAACATTTGCGGTGGCATTTCGCCAGATGCTTATGAAAGTTCAAATCAAGTAATCCCATGTTTTAACCGATAGTGCAGAAGGGTAAGGATGAATAGAACGTTTTATGAAACGGAGGCAAAAGCATCATGGAAGCAGTCAAATCCTATAAATGTCTTAGCTGCGGCTCAGCATTGGAATTCGATCCGGAATCACAGAAATGGAAATGTCATTTCTGCAGCAGTGAATATTTTAAAGAGGAACTGGATTCCGCTGACAGACAGGAACCGGTTGTGGAAGAAGCGGCGCCGGAACTTGATGCCTACCAGTGCTCCAACTGCGGCGCGGAGGTTATTGCCGATTCCACGACATCGGCCACTTTCTGCCTGTTCTGCAAGAGCCCGGCGATAATAAAATCCCGGTTTGAAGGTAAGTTCAAGCCCAGCGCCCAGATTCCCTTCAAGCTGACCAAGAGCCAGGCTGAGGATCTCTATAAGAAGTGGATCCGCAAATGCCTTTTTGCGCCGAAAAGCTTTAAGGATCAGGAGGAAATACAAAAAATAACAGGCATGTATGCACCCTTCTGGGTTTTTGACTGTCTTGCCAAAGGTGCTTTGGATGGAGAGGCAACAAGGGTAAGTCATTATACACGGGGTGATTACAATTACACACTGACAAAATACTACCATGTCGTTAGGGAAGGCCGTGTCGAATATGAGCGGGTACCGGTGGATTCCTCCACGAAACTGGATGATGAGCTGATGCAGAAGATTGAGCCCTTCGATTACACGGATCTCACAGATTTTTCAATGCAGTACCTGTCAGGATTCCTGTCCGAGAAATACGATGTTGAATCAACCACGGCTGAAGGAGTCATGCGGGAACGGGTAGAGGCCTATCTTGAGCAGCGGCTCATGGCTACTGCCAATGGATACAGCCTATTCGTTCCAACCCATAAGGACGTGAACCTTTCAGATATTCAGCCGGAATATGTGCTTTTACCCGTGTATCTTCTGACCAACAGCTTTCGCGGCAAAAACCATGCTTTCATTGTAAACGGTCAGACCGGCAAGGTAGTAGGGGAAACACCGATCAGCCCTGCGCGGCAAATGCTTTTCGCTGCGGGTTTATGTCTCATCCTGTGGATCATAGCGGTGTTGGGAGGTGCTCTGTATGTTTAAGAAACTGATGACGTTTTGCTTATTGTTGACGGCCCTCGTTATGGTAGGAGCATTCAGGACAGAAGCTGCAGAATCCGCCAATGTTAAGGATTTCATGAACTATCTGACGGCGGATCAGGTTTCTGCCCTCCAAAGCACCTCGGATCGGCTGAAGACCACCTACGGCCTGGAAACGGTCATTGTCATCACCGATAAAATGGAAGGCAAATCTTCGATGGCCTACGCCGACGACTATTATGATTACAACGGATACGGTGCAGGCAGTGACAAATCCGGTCTTTTGATCCTTATCAACATGGCGGACCGCGATGTGTGGATATCCACCACTGGAAAAGCCATTGATATTTTCACAGACAGCCGAATATCTTCAATGCTGGATGGGATTGTAAGTCATCTGCCGGATGCCGACTACTTCAGCGCCTGCAGCAGCTTCATGGCAGATGTGGAAACCTATGTGCTGCAAGGAGTTCCTGAAGGACAGTACCGGGTTGAGCAGGAAGCGCCATACCGGGGGACTTACTGGGAGCGTGTCATTGTACTGATGAAAACGCCGTGGATGATCATCATACCCCTGCTGATTTCAATAGGCGCCACGGTACTGATCACCCTATCAAATAAAGGGAAGGTCACTGTGACTCCGCAGACCTACGAAGAAAAAGGCTCATTTGTCATTACCCGTGAGGTTGACGACTTCATGAGAGAACACCTGACAAGGGTTAAGATTGAAAAGAACACCGGCTCCGGCAGCAGCACCCACATGGGCGGAAGCGGCACCTCCCATGGAGGCGGGGGGCGAGGGTTTTAGAGAAATAAAAAAACGTTCCGAAGATTATCTTCGGAACGTTTTTTGGTGGAGACAGAGGGACTCGAACCCTCGACACCTTGGCTGCCAGCCAAGTACTCTCCCAACTGAGCTATGCCCCCGTATGTTGCTGTTTCCTGGTAAGAAACAGCGATGGTGCGAGATGCGGGACTCGAACCCACGACTCCTTGCACGTCAAGCAAGCACTCTACCAGCTGAGTTAATCTCGCATGTCACTATATCATTATAAGAAGGGGACTGGGTTTCGTCAAGGGAAGAATTGAAAAAGCGATATTTTTTTAAAAACGGGTAGTTTATAAGGTTTTGGGTATATATCTATAGATTGAAAGCCATTAACTTTCAGTAATAGTTCGCAATATCAACAATTTTTAAAAAAATGATTTTTTTTTGTCCGCGACAGGAGGAATTCAGAAAGATAAGGAGAATAGATATTACGGACTATTAATGACTTGCCGGGATTATTTTAAAGAACCTGCAAGTAATGAGCCAAAAATCGTTTTCCAGGGGGTGTTGAACAAATATTTTAAGAGTTATTGTTTTTTTGTAAGGATACCATTATGATGGTATCAAATACATCAAAAAGGAGGTTAATCAATGGCAGAAAAGAGAGAAAATTGGGGAAGTAAGATCGGTCTGGTTCTCGCGATGGCCGGCAACGCCGTAGGTTTGGGTAACTTTTGGAGATACCCTTACCAGGCAGCAAAAAATGGCGGCGGCGCGTTCATGATTCCTTATTTCGGCGCACTTATTCTTATGGGTATTCCGTTGATGCTGGTTGAGTGGAACTTGGGACGTATGGGTGGCAAATACGGCCATGGTACATTAGGTCCTATGGTTTACCTGCAGGCACGTGAAGGCGTTAAACCCAGAACCGCAATTTGGCTGGGTGCTATTTCCGGGGGCTTGGCTCTTGCTGTAACGCTCCTAGTTAACTCTTACTACAACCATATCATCGGTTGGACACTTGGTTACACATGGCTGTCACTGACTGGCGCTTACTTTTCACCAGAAGTCAACACGGGGCAATTCTTTGTAGACTACATACAGAATCCTGGCTATGTCTTTGGGTTCTGGATGCTCTCGCTTGTAATCCTGCTATTTACAGCTATGGGCGGGATCCAGCAGGGCGTTGAGCGGATGGCGAAGATCCTGATGCCACTGATCTACGTGTTCGGCGTGATACTGATCATCCGTACGCTGACACTGGGCGCTCCTGATCCGATTGCGCATCCTGACTGGACACCGATCGCAGGTCTTGACTTCATCTGGTCACCACGATGGGAAGAACTTAACTGGGCTGCTACCATGGCTGCCTGCGGACAGATATTCTTCACACTTTCAATCGGTATGGGTATCATCTGTAACTACGCTTCCTACCTGAAGCCTGACGATGACATCGTACTTTCCGGTTTCACAACCGTGGCCCTCAACGAAATCGCTGAGGTAATCATGGGCGGTACGATCGCAATCCCCATC
Organism: uncultured Peptostreptococcaceae bacterium; assembly: GCA_964511875.1. Lineage (GTDB taxonomy): Bacteria > Bacillota > Clostridia > Peptostreptococcales > Acidaminobacteraceae > CAZEHS01. The sequence goes on along the minus strand of CAZEHS010000011.1, from coordinate 4,298 downwards.
GCATACGCTTTCATGGGCCCAGAAGGACTCGGAAAAAGTATTGGTCTTTCCTTTATCGCACTGCCAAGCCTTTTCAGAGAAATGGGCTTTGGTAACCTGATGGGTGCCATGTGGTTCCTGCTCCTGGCTTTCGCGGGTCTTACCTCCGCAATCGCCATGTACAACTACTTGGTTGCTCTGCTGATGGAAAACACCAGCATGGATCGGACAAAAGGCGCTATCGTGGTTTTCGTAGGCTACATCCTGGTCGGTCTACCAGTTGCGCTTGAGCCTATCATCACAAAAACAGCTGATCTGATGTACTTCACTGAAGTGGATAACTGGGTAGGTAACTACTTCCTGTTCGTTCTTGGGATGATTGAGATCATTGTTACCGCTTGGTTGTATGGTTCAGCAGGTCATACCGAAATGAACAGAGGGTCTATCTGGAAAGTTCCAGGTTGGTTCTACAAGTACATGATTCAGTTTGTTACACCGATCGGTATGATTATCGTTCTTGTCATGTACACCCTCGATACGGCAAAACAAGGCTACTACAAATGGGTTCCAGATTTCGTTGCTGGCAATGCTGTTCTGATTCCTTGGGTACAGGCTGGTCGTGTAGTAGTATTCACAGTCGTTATTCTCGGAACCATCCAAGCTTATTATGGAATCAAAAAACACTACAATGAAGAGCTTGTTCAGAACAAAATACTGATTCGTAAATAAGGAGGGAAGATTATGTCTGGTGGCGCATTGTTTTTTATGGTTATGGCATGGAGCGTGATCTTGATCTCAGCTGCTGTTTCGTTAACTTCTTTAGTTAAGCACAGCAAGTAATAAAAAACTGAAAAGCCCCCACCGGTGGTGGGGGCTTTTTTGGAGGATACAAATGAAAAGAGAATTAGTGGATGTTCTAATTGATCTTAATGCCAGCATCAAGAAGCAGTATGATCCTGCAAGGCAGGCTAAGTATGACAAAGAGATCAACGGACTTATAGAAAAATACAACACTGTTGAAACACAGGAACGTCACGAAGAAACCTACGTCAGCCTTATGAAGCGTGGAAAAGAACTGATCAAGGTTGCGAATCTGAAGGATGAGAAGAAAGTGAAGTATTTCCTCAGATATTGCCATGCCGCATATTACGACTTTACAGATAATATCAAGCCCCTGAACTGGTTGATCCGGTCATTCATGATCACGGTCATGTTCTTTTACATCATGGCTCCCCAATACTATGGCTACATTCTGCCGCTGATCATGGTGGTGCCTGTATTCTTAGGGGTCAGAGGCATGAAAAAAAGGAGCCTGAACGGATTGATCACAGGCTGTGCGGTCATCCCATTGGGGATATTGTCAGGGGTGACACACCTGAAAATCATGTCCATGGCGGCCGGGAGGGACTATGATACCTTCATCGCCGCACAGGCTGCTCATTACAACATGCCCGTAGAGTCGGCAGCCGGTCTGCTTAGTGCATTCAATGTAATCAGTCTGGTGATGATCGGCACTGGTCTTTTCACATGCTATCTTGCTATCAAACACAATAAGATGTTCATTTAGTAAACCGGCCGTTTGTTTGGGCCGGCTTTTCTTTTTGTGGATTGATCGAGCGTGATTGATAAGCTGTCGGGACAATGCTAAGATTAAGTTATCAAATCCCTATTTGGAGGATCTATGTTCGGAAAAAAGAAGCAGTTGAAGTTGGATCTGAAAATGGAGGCAGGATATTATAGGTTGATTGTCGATTATTTTGATGCGAAGGATAAGGATAAGGTTCGTGAGGCGTTATATTCCTATCTCGGTGATACGTTTGGGGATATCCTGCTTCAGGCGGACTCCAATTTCATCAACAGGAAAATGGATGGTAAGGAAGGCGACTGGATGGAAGCCCTGATCCAGTGGGGACAGTACACTGGCATGCCGGTTGAAAGCTTCATGTTCAAACGGGACGTCTCTGCAAGCATCCTGGGCAGCATGTTAGGCAATAAGGTTTCAAAACCGGGTTACCGAGTGGGTATGATCATGGAGCCCGAACATATCCCTGAAGCGGTAAAAAGGCATAACGAAATCGGGCTTGGCGTCCATTTCGGTTGTGGAATCCATGAGGAGAAAAGAGAAAGCATCCTGAAGGATTTCTGCGGCGGCAATATTGATGAGTTCAATTTCGAGAAGTATTATACACTGGACGTATATGATTATGACCTGATCAGCCGATGCGTAATGAAAAGCTTGACGGTTGGACCTCTTGAAACCGCCAAAAGCAAATTGGAAGACATACTGAAATGAATTTGATTTTTTCTCTGAATTTCGGTGATTCCCCGGCTAGCTGCTGGGTAACAAATAGACAAGATTACATCGGAGGGGCACTGCATGGAAGAAAATGTACTGACATGTCTGAAGAATGCGACAGAACCTTTAAGACCTGGCGAAATTGCAGAATTGCTGGGTGCGGACAAGAAAGAAGTTGAAAAAGCAATCAAGAAACTCAAGGATGCGGATGCTGTCTTTTCACCAAAACGCTGCTTCTATGCGGCCAGATGAAGCGATCCTTGGCTTCATGGCTTCGGATTGACACGTTATCTTATCCTGTAATCGGTAATGAATCTGTAATCAAGGAGGCAGCTTATGAACAAGAAGAATGTCAGCATCGCGTTAGGGATTTTCAGCTTAATCATGATGATCGGCGGACTAATGGGTTACCTGTATCACATGGATTGCTGCGGACTGAAGGAAAAGTACAGTTCAATGAAGGGGAAATGCTGCGGTTGGAAAAGCAAGTGCTGCTGTGATGAAGAAGAAGAGGAATAAAAAAACGGAAGGGCTCTCGGGCCCTTCCGTTCGTTATAAGCTCTTTGGATCCGTAGTCTGCACCCCGGTTATCAGGATGTTGTGTTCTTTCATCAGATTTATGTCCATATCGGTAACGACGCCTGATCCTCTGAGGACATACCTTACAATGGGTCTGAGAGGAAAGTTGTTGTTCACGTCAGTGACGACTGCGATTCTACCATTGGAAAGGGTGACCAAAGTACCGGGAGGATAGGGGATGATTTTTCTGACAAACAGAGAGACGAGGTCAAAGTCAAATTCCGTTCCTGCTGAGCCCATCAGATATTCCATGGCTTCATTGGGAGGCACAGGCTTTCCCTCTGGAGGTGCTGATGTAAGTTCATCATAACGGTTTGCGATACCGACTATGCGTGAGGCAAGACCCGTGTATTCGCCCGATGTCCCGCGTGGATAGCCGGAGCCATCATAGTGCTCATGGTGCTGAAGGATTATTGCCTTGGCATGACCATCTATGCTGTGCGATTCCTTCATGTATTCATAACCTCTCGTCGGGTGGGTTTTCAGAATCAGCCGGTCTTCCTCGGTGAGAGGTTTGTTGACCTTAACTGGAAGCAGAACCTTTCCGACATCATGCAGCAGAGCTCCTATGAAGACTGAATGAAGCTGGTTGCGACTCAATTTCGCCTCAATACCCAGAATAAGAGAGAGCACGGCTACGCTCAATGAATGCTCGTAGGTCTTGTTGTCGAACGACTTGATGTCAACAAGATTGATCATCAGACTCTGACTGCTAAGTATGTTCTCGATGATTTGAGCGGATACGGTTTTTACTGAATCGAGATATTTGTCCATGCTTTTATGAATCAGCATTTTACGGATATCACGGATTTCATCTGACGAGCCTTTTGGTTTTTTTTCAATCAGCTCAAAGATGGTGCGGATTGAGTCGATAGCCCTGTGTTTTACCTCTGGCTGAATGATGTCACGGATTTCCTGGTAGGAATAGCCATCGTCCACATAAACGAGGAAAATGCCATTGTCTTCCAAACGGGTCAGCAGGGATTCGTTGAGTTCAATTCCTGCCTTAAGTAGGATGTTTCCGGTGCCGTTATAAAGGGTTTTACCAAGAAGCGTTCCAGGACGGACGCAGTTAACCGGTACGATGCGCATGGATCCTCCTGAGAGAGTGTGTCATTCAGCCTTCTTTGTAAGCATTCCGTCTATCCAGTACTTTACTGACATAGGACTGGGTTTCTTTGAAAGGAGGGACTCCTCCATACTGTTTAACACGTCCAGGGCCGGCATTGTAAGCCGCCAGCGCAAGCTGTTCATTGTTTTGAAAACGCTCCAGGAGTCCTTTCAGGTAACGGACGCCGCCTTCGATGTTTTCTTGCGGATCATAGGGATTTGTGACACCTAGCGCCTTTGCTGTTGCAGGCATCAACTGCATGAGTCCCATAGCTCCGGCAGAAGATTCCGCATTCGGATTGAAGGATGATTCCGCTTCGATGACTGCCTTGAT
>CAZEHS010000010.1:0-57594 GCA_964511875.1 uncultured Peptostreptococcaceae bacterium | reverse complement strand
TTTTGGTTTCAATTATGTGGGGCAATAATGAGATTGGCACTCTCAATGACGTTGAAGCTATTGGAAATATATGTAGAGAAAGAGACGTTCTATTTCACACTGATGCAACACAGGTAGTTGGTAAAATCGAAGTGGATCTTAATAAACTTAAAATCGATTTTCTTTCAATGTCTGCACATAAACTCTATGGGCCTAAAGGAATTGGAGCTGCTTTCATTGGCCCGGATGATTTGGGATTGCGAAGAAAACTTCCCCCTCTTCATCACGGTGGTGACCAAGAGTATAAAATGCGTGCTGGAACCCATTCGATGCATGATATTGTTGGGTTTGGTAAGGCATGCGAAGTTGCATTCCTTCACGCTGAGAGTAGCATGTCATTTCTGAAATCCAACGAAGCACATTTGCTTTCAGAGTTACTGTCGGAATTTCCCGATGCGATTATAAATGGAGATCAGGAAAATAAAATTCCGGGCATTCTTAGTGTAAGTATACCCGGAATCCGTGGAGAAATTATTTGCAATCTACTGAGTGACACCTTATCTATTTCTACTGGATCTGCATGTTCTCTAAACGAGTCCAGCTATGTGATGAAAAGTATCCTACGCTCCAGCAATGATGTCATTCGGCTGTCCTTTAATCACCACAAATTGGATGGAATAAAAGTTGCAAAGACCATCAAGCAAGCCCTACTTCGCTAAAATGCGGATAGTAACGGTAAATAGCCTTATACTTTTCAATATCAGTTTCCGGGATATCGTGCAAATCTACTTTCTTTCCTCTAAGTTCCTCAATACTTTGGTATGGTATTAGAGAGTTTAAATAGTCCACTTCTTTAAATGTCAAGTGTGGCACGTCGATAATAAAAAGTGCATCTTCAGGTCTAAAAAATTCCATTTTATCGAAACCACACAAGGCAAGTTTCCCAATTTCTGATTTTTTATAAAAGACCCCACCCGTTGTATACATTGGTGCTCCACTATCAGAATATCTAAAATTGAATATTTGTTGATAGCACATTTTTTTTGCTTCATCTGCCACAACGCCATTCATATCTTTAAGAATCTGAGTGATTTGATTATTAATCATGCTGCGTATATATGAATGCGCAACTTTCGGAGTCAAATCGCTTTCTTTTAACTCTGTCTTGTTTATAAGTTTGTCACCAAATTCTTCAATACACCATTTCAATCGAGAACCGTTTAGTTTTTCAATACTACTATTCATTGTGATACACAGTGCTGAGCCACTAGATATTTTACTCACGATTGTCTGCACATCTAAAAGCATGAAGTTTTTAAAAGACTCATCATAATCAAGCCAGATTATTGTCTTGTTAGTTAAATCCTCTCCTGGCAACACGTCAGTTGTTCGTCCAGGAACGAACTCTACACATGTAAAGGGAATATTGAACTCAAACCGACGCTGTGACTCAATTTCAGACTCAATGCTTTTCATTTTTGCTATTCCTAAATCTTTATGAAACAGCTTGAAATCAGCAAAATACCTTGAACCCATCCCAATATATGCATACTCATTTAGACTACCAAATGCAGTAATATTTCTAAACGCATCTGCCATCATTTTTCTTTCAATACATTTTGCTGCTCGAATATTGTAATTTACTCGGTCTCCACTGCCTGCCACCTATTCACACTCCATTCTATAAAAATAGTTGAAGGTCTCAACACCAACATCTTTGTTTGTTTTTACTTCCAATGCTCGTTTAACATCCTCCACCATCTTACTCTTGATATTATATTGAATACGAACTGTATCCTTAACTTTAACTGTTTTTCGATATTGGAACGTTTGAGAGCTTTGGTATGTGTGAGTTTCTACATCTGTTTTCGGAGACTCTTTAGTTATTTCACTGAATTCCGTCTGTTCCTCTTCGTCTTGCAATGCTATTTTTCTAATTGTCGGAGTAATAGACAGGACTACATTAACCATTTTCCGCTTCAAATATTTGTAAATCGGAGAATCCCAATCAATTCCATGCTTTGTAGTCGTTAGTGGCAGTGAAAATGGATCTTCCGCGTATAAATAGACAATGCCTCTAAACATTGCGTAATTATTATGGTAAACAAATCCATGTCCGTCAGGATCGTCTTTTCCTCCCCACCCCGTTAACTTTGTCTTATCTGCATCAATAACTAACCTGTCATTGCAAAAAATATACCATCCCGCTTTTGCAGGGTCTGTTTCAGATATACCTCCGATTACTTTTCCGCTAAATCCAGTTTCATCAATTATCTCTACGCTAGGTGATATAATTTCATTGTCAATAATCTGGATGTAAGAAGGTTTAAGTATAGCTTCATTGATGCCAATTATAATCCCTTTCTTTAAGACAGAAAAATATGTTTTGCTTATCTCATTAATAAGTTCATTTGCTTTTGTTGGATTTTCGAAATCATTTTTGACGCTGTCATGCAAGTCGCTTATCACAATTCTCGTCCCATTGTATCCAAGTACTGGTTGTTCATATCTGAAAATATCAAAATTCCAATCAGTTCTTTTTATCCATGAATTCACCTCGTCACTAATTGAATAGGAGTTCAAGTTGTCTTGAGACGTGATCATGAACTTTGATCCAATTTTAAAGATCGCTCTCTTCATCCCAATCCCAAATCGCCCAATTGAATAGTTCAACGAATGAAGCGCATCTTTGGGTCTTCCAAAGCGCAAGGCATAGTGTCTTGCGATATCGATATCGATTCCGCCACAATTGTCTTCTATAACAAATTCCCCATCATTATATGCTATCTTTATAAACAGCCCTTCAAGACTATCATTCCCCCGAATTCGTCTAGCTCCATCAATTGAGTTATCTATTAGATCCCGAATTGCGTCAACAAGAAGAATATCTCGTGTGAGCATTTCGATGAAAAATTCTTTCGTAGGATCTCCGTTTGCAATATTTTCAACGTTTTCTGCGTTTTCCATTTGTCCTCCATTTGATCTGCAACTTATATACTATCCATTACTAAATCCGCCAAATCGATTGGCTCATTATATGTCACCTCTGGCCTAAACTCGTCAATCAACGCCAGTATTTCATGTGCCATGGGTGCGGTACTGTACCGTTCAACTAGGTATGCCATGCCCGCATTGGCATATTCTTCGAACAAAGTGTATTTTTCATCACTTTGCTCTTCTGTTAATATGCTCAGATCATTTTTTACAGTGAGAGCAATAATATCGATAATGTTCCTGTCATCACTCTTGAAGATATCTAGTCTAATGGGATCACCGCCACGTTTCTCAAATGGCTTTGCAGATAAATTCTTACGTAAAGCTAAGACTGCGCAAAAAACCATTACATCCTTCAACGTATCAAAGATAGAATCTTGGCTATTTCCGAGAGCTTTATAAAACTTTTCATATTCATCTGATCGAGCAATTGAGTTCTTCATATTCTTAACTCCCGAATTTCCGTATATTCACCCATTTTTTCATCGCCAACAAAACCTTCTACAAGTTCATACATTTTCCCCATGCGGTGATAGATATTGTTTTCAACTTCGTTTGCCCATTGTTTTTTTGAAACAATGATTACTACTTGGTTGGATAAATCGCCAATTCCTTTCGCGATTTGCGCCGAGTGGACGCTATCCAGATTCCCAAACGGCGAATCCATCACAATAGGAAAGTCGCCACCCATAAAATTACTGACAAGTTCTGCATGTTGTTTATCTCTGGAATAAGAGACTAATGCTCCAATAAACGACAAACTCGAAACCTGACTTTCACCAGTTGAAAGAATTTCCTCTTCCATATTTTCGCTAAAGGTGTTAACAACTTTTAATTTCAGATTTTCTGTGAGTACTGGCTCACGATATCCTTTATGAGAAATGCTTTTGAACACCTTCTTAATGCGGGCATCTAGGTCTTGCCGAACATCGTCTTTAAAAGTCTCTTGGATTGTCTTGTTTAGCTTTGCTAATTCACGCACCATGTTGATTTGATTTTTAATTTTCTTAGCTTCAGAGTTTTGTATTTCGGCGTTTTCTAATTCCTTTTCAACGTCCGCAATTTTTTTGACCAATTCATCTATTTGCTTTTCAGTGGATTTTATATCTGTCCCGATATTAATAAGCTTTTTCTCTAAAACCTTTCTATATTCAGTTTTGCGAGCTATTTCTTCCACATCAGATTGAGCAAGAATATCGTCGATTTCTTTAATTCGCTCGCTTTTTCTTGTCTTTTCTTTGATCTTTTCTTGCTCTTCGAGAATGAGACTGCCGTAATCTTTGAAAAATGTTTTTTCAAAACTTTCATTCGCATTAATAAACGAAATGATCCGAATATACGCATCATCCAGTTCGCGTTTTCCAGCGGTCTTTTTCAACTGATTAAGAAGGTGTTCTTCATCCGAACCCATCTCAATCTTTGTTCCACATATACAAACTCCTTTATTAAGCAAATCACTTATAAAGGTTTCTTTAATATCAGACGGCAGTTCACCTTTAATGCGCTTTTCCTCAAGTATTTTGAATATATGTTGAAGATAGGGAAATATAAGCATATTCTTTGCGTTCGTACTAATATGCTGATTAACCCGCTTACCCAAGGTTTCGTAGTCCTTTTTTATTGAAACAATATCCTGATCAATTTGATTTCTCTCTGTTTCCAAAGTAGTAACTATTGTTGAATTAAATGCCAGTAACCAATTGCTTATTGAATCAACTTCTGCATCAATAACTTTTCTTCTTGAAATAAGCTCCTTTTGCTTTTGTTCATACTCGTGTTTTAGGCTAATACACTCATTCTTTTTCTCAGCAAGGTCTGCATCTTTTCCCTGGAGATACTTCTTTAACTCACGATTCAACTTTTGGTCAACTGTCTCTAAATCACTTTTCAAATTTTCAAGGACACTTAATCCGAGTAGGTTCAGGATTGCTTCTCTTATTTCTTCTCTTCCGTCTTCTTGAGCGAGTCGGTTAATTTTTTCCCCGTCAAAAAAGAAAAATTGCTTCAAATCTTCGGGAATTATTCTGTTAAAGAATGTTCTTCCATCAACATCAACGTCTTTAGAATTCCCGACAGGATCAATAAATTTCACGACTATTTTTTGTGCCCCGGCAGGCAACATATTACCTTCATGCATCTTAAATGGCTGCTCTCGTCGAATTGAATAAACAACATCCTTATCTAAAAAATCAATCTCCACAAATACAGTATCAACATCACCTTCATTAAGTTGTGTTCGTGCTTTCTTGTTATACATTTTTTCAAGAACTAAAGGCTTTTCTAGTACCCCGTAAAAGCACCACAAAAAAGCACCTAGTAGGGTTGTTTTGCCCCAACCATTTTCTCCACGAATAACCGTAACGTTCTTTTTTGCATCGTGAACAAATTCAATGCTTTGATCATCATAGTATCTAAAAAAGTTTTTCATTCTTAGACGCTTGAGTAACATATTATAACCCCCGTACTTTTGTTAGCATCCTGTTGACTACATCATTTTCATTTCTATTGTTCAATGTTTCCTTTTCAATGTTCAGAAATTCTGCATAAAGCTTTCTAATTTCAGGGTCATAACTCATTAATATCTCGTGAACTGTATTTTTAGTGTCCATGTCGTCCTCCTATTTGTAAAGCTCAATAGCTTTAAAAATTTCGCTGTACGCCTCATGTGGATTCTCCGATAGATCCGCAAATTCCTTAAATCGGTTAAGCTCCTTTAGTAGTATTTTCTTTTCGTTCTTCAGTGTTTCCAAATCCATAACTTTTAGTTCATTCGGATTAAGCGTTGGTACAACTATGAAATCATATATCTCAGCAAACTGCTTTCCTTCTGCTTTTCTAAGAACACGACCGCGACGCTGAATAAACTCTTTCGGATTGGAGCCACTGGATAAAATGAACGCTCTTCTCAATCCGGGTATATCAACCCCTTCATCCAAACAGCGGATTGCCGTCAGTGCCTGTAATCGACCTTCTTTAAAATCTTTAAGAATTGACTGTCTATCCTTTTTTGATTCCTGCGATGTGAATGTGTGAGTTTTAATCCCAATTTGTGTTGAAAGTGCCTTGTTCACTTTTTCAATGAACTTTTCATCCTCTTCAATACGGTCTCCACAATAAAACAAATTATTGTAACTGTCTTTTAAGATTGCTTTGAAATCCAAAATTTTCTCAATCTTGTTTTCCGCAGATGACACTAGACGAGCGCGTGCCATAAATAATGATTGAAGTCCAGCACTCTCAATATCAACCTTCCCAATCATCTTACTGATTTTCTTGCTTATTTCATAGTATTCCCTTTTTTCAAAATCTGTTAGTTCTACAAACACTGGGTAGTAGTAGTACTTAGTAAGAAAATCATTTCTAATTGCATCTTCAAGGCTAAACCGATAGATTACCCCTTCTCCAAAATAAGCTTTCAATCTTTCCAATTGTTCTGATTTATATTGATTGTCCAGAGTAGCAGAAAGACCCAAACGGTACTTCGCACCTTCCGGAAGTGAGTTAAGAGAATCCTCAGATGTGAAATTGTGCATTTCATCAATGCAAAGAACATAATCGTGTTTCAAACGCCTTATACGTTCCTGAAAATGGTCAGACTTGAAAGTTACATTAGTTGTAACTAAATTTATATTTTTTTGATCGCCGCCATTGAATAGACTGATTTGCTGATCTAGCTTATGTTCCCAGGTTGGTTTTGAATCATAGCATTTAAGTACATTAATGTTAAAATTAGCGAGTTCTTTTTCCCACTGCTCCAAGAGAACTTTGTAAGGAAGGACAACAATCAGCGCGATTGGAATGTCTTTCTGGTAATAATGATTTAAGAGTTTTGTTATTACCGCAATGCTGGTAATGGTCTTTCCAGTACCAGTGGCCATTTCAAAGATCCCTTTCCCACCACTTTTGAACCATCTATTCATTGCATCGATCTGGTAGGCTCTCAACTCAAGCCATTTAGGCAGTGATGGCCCTATATTAGACAGTTCAACTTCTATAGGCACTTCATCCATATCCTCAATCTCATAGGGATCTTCTTCATACTTGTAGCTAAGTATTTTGTTTTTCAATGAGTCTGATAGGTAAAACGACTTCCAAACGCTGCTTTTATTGTTCCATAGTCTATCAAACTGCTTCTCTTTTTCTTTTATCCTTTCAAAATCGCGCAGATCCCAGGAAATGAATACGTCAAACGCCTCATAATTCTTATTCATTGCACTGTATGTTTCGTTATTTGAACCATGGAAGCAAATTGCCTGCTCTTCCAAATCATATAACAAACCCAGTTTATCATGAAATATACCACTCACTTGATCCACTCGATAGACGATTTTTAGATCAAGTATTTTTTTTGATATGAGCCATGCTAACAAGTTGTACTTATCCTTAAGTGCAGTCTCGCCAATTTCAAGCTCATTGATCACAAAGTTTTCCAGTACGGATTCTCTTGTTTTATAGCCTTTTTCAATAGCCTCGATATCTCCGGCTTCTATCTTCGGCGAAATAAGTAGTTCTACGTGTCCATTTTTTGCAACGATATTCTCAAGCCCTTCAACAACTTCAATAAGCGAGCTGCTTGTGAAAAATGCAACAGCTCGCTTATACGTAACTGATTCTTTAAGAACCGGGATATAGAATTCATTGACTACATCATCACAATCCGTATCATAATGAACTCGCAAATCTAAATCCTTGAATCTGCTCATATTCACTCTTCCTTAAAAAAGATATTCAAAATATCATCAACATGGTCTGATTCAACATTCGTGTTAGACTTAGATTCATCAAAAACAATTTCACCTTTCAGATAGGACTTATACTCCTCTTCATTAAACAATCGAACTGTATCTGCAGAAAAAAGTTCTATCCAAATTCTTTCTCCAAGCCTGATACCCTTCAGATTAAGAACCGTATCAATCCTGTTGATATAATTGTACTTCACGTCATATTTCAAGCTGTATTCTTCGTTATTGCAATCAATAATTTTGACTACTGGCTCAACTTCAAGTGGCATGTTACTTGGAAAACGTAGAGTACCGTACTTGAACATACTATCACCAATCTGATATTCCAAAGCATATCTTGAAAATACGTTGTAACCGTGACTGATTAGAACCCTCTCAACTTCCCTTTTCTGCTGATATGACGGATCTAAACTATTTTCCCATTCAAGTAGAGCATAAACGCCATCATTGTTTGAAATGAATTTTTCGCTTATGTTTAGAAACGCGTATATAGTGTTTTCTTTTGCATCCGTCTGTTCCCTTGCAAGGCTGATGATTTCGGAGTAATGCATTGGTCTTCCTTTGGTTCTTAAAATATCCTCAGCAATATCTTCAGCTGCTATGTGTTTTATCGCACCCAAATCAACTAATCCATATGTGCCTGTAAAGGTTCTTACAATTCCCGCCTCTTCGCTTCTATCCAATGTTGCTAAGATATTCCTCGCCGGATAATTCATTTCTCCAGTAAACTTGATGTAGTGTTCCAAAACAATCGAATAGTGAACGGGCCTGCCAATATTAAATAATATCCACTTAGCTATATCTACATTTGTAGGTTTTGAATCCTTGATAAAAACGTATTCTTTCTCTGGACTACTAAGTACTCTTTTATGCTTTCCAATTAGTATAAGTGCATCATTAATGTTTGAAAAACTATAGCCTAAATTTACCATGGCAGATTTCAACGTTTTTTTCATGATCATCAAACCATTATTAGTGTTTTGTCCCAGACCACTTATCTCTTCAATAAACTTTTCCGATGAAATTCGATATACGTATCCCTCTAAAATGAAGAAATGATCCTCAAAAACCAAGTTTATTATGTTTAACGCTTTTATCATCTCATCAATGTTTTCTGGCAGTCCATGCATATACCTATTAATATCCTTAATTGAAAACACATTGGTGAATGTAAATACTTCTGATAAACAAATATAGTATTGTACTAAGAAATTGCTATGCTTTCGCAGTTTGCGTTCGGTTTTACTAATTATTTGCCGAACACGCTCTCTTGAAATTTTATATTTTTTACCAATTTCCTCTAACGTTTCGTTCCCCAATACTACATGCCTATTTAAGCAATCCCAATCTCTATCAGAGATATCACGACTAACCTCAGTTATGGCCTGCATAAAACTGGTTATTGGAGTATTTTTTGAAGCGACTCGATAAAAACTTGCTTTCTTCAAGTCGCATTCATCCAGTAATTGAACAAGTGAACTGTCACAAAAGCATCTAGTGAGGTTGCAGAATTTCCTGATGTCATAAGTATTGTGGCCAATTAAAAGCTTATCAAATCTCACCTGGTTCTTTATCTTCATGAATATGCAAAATCTATCATACATGCCATTAAAACTATCTCCAAGATCAACCGCTGCCAATTTAATCTCTTGATTCATGTCACTTATACCTGTACTCAGTATTGTGCTGTTCAAACCCACATTAAAAGGGTCTTTTGAGCTGAGTGGATTTCCATCATTTGATATCGATTGTGGAATTTCAGTTAATATCTCCTCAGTAATCTTTTGCACCCATATTGAATTTTGCTCAAATAATCGTTGCTTGACTAATACCAAATCACCTGAATCAAGAAAATTAGATTCTGAGAAGAATATTTTTTTAACCTCACTGTCGTCATATCTTTTAAGTTTCGCAACTTCCTGAACAATCTGATTCATTCTAAACTTAGATATCAATTTTTCTTGTTCAAGTTCACGTTCAACTCTTTCGATCACCCAGTTTAACAACACATATCTTCCATACGCTACTTTTAAAAACGTTTTTCGATTATTAACGATATTTATAATAATATCCTGTGATATCCCGGATGAGTGCAGGTCATGATATACATCGATGAAGCATCCTCTTATATGGCGCTGTTCTTCAAAAGCTCTCATAAGCATCTTTTCATATTGATAATGCTCCATATTATCACACGTTGGATATTTATACTTAGAAAACTCACTGTCGCCACTTCTGTTTTTTTCTGAATTGGCAACTAATGGTTCTTCGTATGGCTGTTTAGAGCATATTCTAATACCATTAGAGGAATTAGCAATAGTGTGAAGCATATTCCCGTCCATTTTAAGAACTTCTTTGATTCTTTCAAAATTAGTAGGTGATAGTTCTAAATTATTGTAGAAAAAAATCTCCATCATTAATCGTCTGTTTATTTTAGCTGTTTTTGTTATCCCACGTATTATTTCTTCCATCTTGCTTTCTGATATCTTTTCGCATCCTTTTGTAAATTCCAACTCAATTCTTTCTATGATCCATTTCAATAAAACAAACTCAATATTTGATATTTGATAAAATATATTCTTGTTCACTGTAATAACTCTCATGTGTTCTTCATCAATGTGAATACTCTCTAGGTCACGTTTGATATTTATAGCAGCACTCTTAACCATATAGGCTTTTTCAAAAGCATTGGATATTTCAACTAATTGCTCACTCTGATTACAGTCACCTTCATCAGTATCTTTTCTCTTAAGCTCCTGCTCATCCTCCTCCTTAAAGACATTCTTAACATAATTTCCTTCTATATCCTGATATAAATCATTCTCAATTATGTTCTTATGAGTCATTAGAACAAATATAATCTCATAGCGTTTTGATTTTTTTATAATTTTTAACTCTAGTTGGGAATTGTATTCAAAATAGATCTCAATTTCATTGTTAATTACTATTGATATTGGATTTCGAAACGAGTTGCTCTTTAATTCAACATTGAATAAAGACCCGAGAATTGAAACTTCAAATACTTGTTGCTTGTTATAAGCTTGAAATAGCAGCCTATTTATTATCGATAGATTCCCTTTTGAATCTGAAATGTCGGTGCTATTCTCCAACTTAATCAGATTCTCAAGATCATCATAAGTAGAAACAACTCCTGCAATATGTAGAATGCGATAGCATAACCCAATGAGTGTGTTACCATAACAATCATATCTACAAACCGCACCTATTGGAAAAGAATTCCCATACACCATTGACCAAGTGGTTGGAATATATTGCTCTCTACTGGATTCAATCCTTTTTTTGAATTTAATGCCATTTATACCCACCGCACTTCATCCCCTTCACATTCGACATCCGAGTCGTATAATGATTATCCTCTGGCTCAATAAACATAGAGAATCATTTTGTTCGTTTTCTTCATGATCTTAAAATCGTAAATTTCCTTAACAAAGTGGATTTCCTCTGCAACTCTGGGTCTGGCTTGAGCAAGTTGACAAGGTGAACAATTTGTCAACTTGCTCAAGCCAGACCAGCCCCTTCGCCTGTTATGCGAAGCAGTACGGGTAGAAGTATCTGTGTTACAATCGAGTCTATATCAACAATGATATCTTCAAAAGTAGTACTTTCAAGAGCTTCAAATTCTTACCATCAACTTAAGCAATAATAAGAATCTCAATTCCTTGTATCTCTACCCATTGATTCAGTAAATGGCAGCGCTTTGAAAAGAAAGCAGCGTCGGTGATCTGTTTGATGTACATGAAATGTCCTCACTTTCTGAACATTAACAAGCAGAAATTCGCATTGAATCTAATATCCATTAGTTCTAGTTCTTTCCTGTGATCTCCTGCCAATTGATTTTCAAAATATTGTTTATTTACATATACATACTCGCTATCCCCATGAAAACGCTCAGTTTGAATAATAAAGGACTGTTCCAATTATGGAAACAGTCCTTTGATTATTTGAATGCCACCATGGTACCACTCTATGGGTTCAGTGCCCATATACGCGCGCCCGGACTACCCCTTCCCCCACTCCTCCTCCAAAATCCCATAAACCAAATCATCCTCCCACATACCCTGATTATAATAACTCTTCAAAAAACACCCCTCCCGCCTGAATCCCACCCGCTTTAGCAACTTTTCTGAGGCTGTGTTGCGTGGGTCCAGTGAAGCGGTGATGCGGTGTTTTTTCAGTGTGCCGAACAGATAGTCCACTACAGCAGTAACGGCCTCCTGGGCGTAGCCCTTGCCCTGCGCCTGAAGTGCCAGGGTGTAGCCGATTTCGCACTGACTGTTGATGGGACCGATGAAGTGGATGCCAAAATCACCTATGAGCTGATTCTGGCAGTATATACCCAACTGGAACCAGGTATCCTCCGCACTGAAATCCTGGGTGTTATTGAGAATGAAGGCGCTGGTTTCTTCTACTGTGGCAGGGTAAAAGTTCTGGTATCTTGCCACTTCGGGATTGCTGCGGTAGGAGAATACGGCTTCTGCATCGGCGGAGCTGAGGGGCTTTAGAAGCAGTCGGCTTGTTGTGAGTGTGGGTGCGTTCATTTGATTGCTCCTGTAGACAGTGTATTGAGGATGATAGAGCCGGTTTGTTCCGATCATCCGGAGGCCGCTCTACGGACTAACCGTTCCGATGTATGCATATCCATTTTTAGTTCGATCTGCATGTCTTTCAAAAACAAATTTTCGACCCTCGTTCTCAGTAGCATAGCGGAGGTGACACAGGGCAATGCCGGCATCAATCCGGTTCATTTTCCCGTACATCATTTCGAGGGCAGGGTTCAGCTTCTTAATGTAAATGTGGATCATTCCCTCTGAAGCTTCAAAGAACCAGTTCTGACTGTTAGTCGCCGAAGGGGCCAGCCGAGCCGCTTCAATGCGGCTGTCGCTGCCGCTGGAAATCTCTTCAACCGCCTTCCGTTTGAAGCCGCTCAGCTCCCGGTGGGTCTCCTCTGCCGCCCTGCCGAAGGCCAGTGTGATAACCAGGGGCAGCGCTGTATGGATTTTAGCCTTCGGCTTCGCCATGCCCAGCCAGCAGGCGCCCAGTCCAAGGCTGGACAGATACAGGTCCATCTGCTGCCACATGTAGCCGGCGTTTTCCAGATAGTCTCCCTGAGTCTCGCTGCAAATCAGGAGGTAATGGGGCGCTTTGACCGAAAAGAAGCCCTTCACCGAATCGGTGATTTCAAAGGCCGTCCTGATTTCCGGCTGCAACGGCTGAAGGTTTTTAGCAAAGGCTACGACCTTCGCCAGTGTTTCCGAGTCAAGTGGAGCCTCCTCATATTTGCGGATGGATTTTCGCTTGAATATGAATTCGTACTGGTTCATCAAATACACTCCTTCATCATAGGGTCATGCGGCCTTCAAGGCAGCACTGCGCGACCTTCTATATTGTCCACCCATCATGCTGGATACCGATAAGCATCCAGGTGCCTCCGACGTTCTCAAAGATCAGCCGCAGGCTGGTCCAGTCCATCCCGCTATACTGCGGGTCGAATCCGGTGAAATGGAATTCCACAAAAGATGCGGCAGGATATATCTGAGCGACATTGTTGATTGTATTTCCCGTGCCGATCAGGGTATTGTTTCCAATCATATGGGGATTGATGTAATCCTGATCATAGACGAATTTGGTATAATAGCTGGCAAAATCCATCTGTATGGGATCCCCGGAACCATCGAATACGCCCCAGGTTTGAACTGTGGAATCCTGCATCAGCCCGGCTATCTGCTGGGAACTGAATACCAGATCCGTTTGAAGGTTCACATGGGAATAGGGTGAGAACCTCACGCCCTGAACAGGGTGAACATGGGCAGAAAGGCCGGCCATGTCCTGATCCTTTATCAGCTGGACCACCGTCTGTGCTGTTGAAAGGAGACTGGCAGCCTGGGGTGCCTGGGCCTTCAATTGCTTGGCTAATGCCTCGTTTTCCGCTTTCAGCTCCAGGATTTGCGCTGCCTGCTCCTGAATTGTTTTGCTTGAATCTTCCCCGGGAACATCACATCCGGAAAGCATAAAGACCACTATGAGCAAACAAAGTAATTTCTTCATCTGACAGTCCTCCTTTGGGTTTTGATAATTGATACCCGATCAAAACTCAATGACCATTCCTACACCAATCTCCCGCTGATCCAGTTCCCTGGCCAGTGCGGCTCTCGCTTCAAAGCCTGTACAATGTCCGGCGTACAGTGTTTGTACCCCTACCTGTCTGAAAAACCCGATGGTAGCTTCAATTCGTGCCGGATCATGCCTCAACAGGTGGAAACCTCCAATGATGCTCCGGACTGCGGTCTCTCCGGTGACTGCCTGCGCATGGGACACGATATTGCAAATGCCTGTATGAGAACACCCTGTGATGATCACAAGACCCTGGCTGGTCAGGTATGCCAATGCGCTATCGTCAGGCAGACTGTCGGGGTACCACTGTCCGTCTTCGAAGGCTTCACCGATGGGATGTTCCGGTTCGAATGGATGGACACGGGGAATTTCACCCAGCCAGATCAGGTTATCTGTGAGTTTCTGGGCGTTTCTCCCCAACCGGAGGTCCATATGCCGCGCCAAGGGCTCTTTAGCGAGCTGGGAACCGATGTCGAGATCCTCATAGCGTTTAGGGAGCAGTGCATTGGGGTGCGCTACCAGGACAGGCCGATGCATCTGCTTCAACTCCGTCTGTCTTTCTGTCATACTGGTCACAAAGGCCGACAAGCCCCAGGTATGATCGTTGTGTCCATGACTTAATACCAAGTAATCCGCTTCAGTAGGCTCAATGCCCATCTTCCGTCCGTTCTCCAGGAAAAGATCAGAATAGCCGGTATCAAAGAGTATCTTCATGCCATCCGCCTGAATCCAGTAAGCGACACCAGGTTCAGCACGGAAGTAGCGATCAATGATCGTCTGGTTATCAATAAGAACAGTCAGCTTCATTATCTCCTCCTGTGTTCTGATTTATCCGATCCTAACATATATATACAGTGTATCAGGGATTCGCCCTACAAATACATTGCAATGCCTGAAAAAAATCATGTAGAATTAAAATGATTCCATTTTATTTGCAGAAAAAAAGGCTTTCGCCTTCCGGAGGGAAAAATGTATCTGATCACCATATTGCTGTGCAACCTGTTCATGATGGGATTTATATGGCTCACATACCATGCCTGTACTGCAGAACTTCTGATGTGCGTAATCACACTGATCATCCTCGGGATTCTCTCTGTAAAGCATGTCCGCGGCCGACTGGGCGGACTCTTGACAAGTGCCGCGTTTTTTCTTTTCTGGACGTCAGGGATTGTATCCCTTGCATTCTATAATGACTTTTTCGCAGTTGGAATCACTGCGTTCCGACCTGAACGCACAGGGCTTCTATCACAATATGTTGACGATCTGCCATTTACAGGGCTTGCGGTTATAGCATTACTGACGTTCGTTCAGTATCATCTTCTGCGAACGCCGGTTCCAAAAGCAAAAAGGAATCGCAAGCGCATTGCCCTGGCGATTCTCATGCTGTTCGCATCAGCAGGGGTTTCACAGCTGCCGTCTATAATGACGTTTGCTCAGGATCATGTTGGGAGACAGGCCAGTCCTGACAGCACGAACACCCTCTATGAAGCATCCGACTCCATCGTCCCTGATGCAGGCATCGACGGGCCGGTGGATATATACGTCATCCAGAGCGAGTCATTCTTCGATATACGCAGGCTGGGCATCAGCCTGACATCGGACCCGTATGTAACCTTCGATGCCTTGAAGGGTGAATCATTATGGGGGGAACTTGGAGTACCTGTACAGGGCGGGATCACCAGCAATTCGGAATTTGAATTCCTGACTGGAGTGCGGGCATCGGAAGTATCCAATGTCCCTTTCGACGATTTCATTGAAGAACCGATCCCTTCTCTTGCCTCCAAGGCTAAAAAGGCTGGATTCTCCACAACCGGCATTCATCCGAATACCGCCGATTTTTATAGACGCGGCGTCGTGTACCCGTTGCTGGGCTTCGACAGATTCCTATCCATCGACGATTTCATCTCGCCTGAAAAGATGGGTGCGTGGGTTCGAGACTCCGTTGGCTTCGAACGGGTGCTGAAAGAAACCACGACAAATTCCAGAGTAAATAACCTGATTTTCTACGTAACGGTTCAAAACCACGGACCCTACCTGATCAAATGGGATAATCCAATATACCCTGAAGGCCTGAGCCGAGATGATACGTGGTCAATCCGCAATCTCGCAGGGGGACATAGGGAAAGCGACCGCGCACTGAACGATTTCATTGACACGCTGCGCAAATCCGACAAACGAAGTATCGTTGTACTTTACGGCGATCATCAGCCCGCAGCCAGCCATGACTTTTACAACACGCTTCCGTACTTCAATACTAAGAGCAACGCATTCCGCACGGAATACCTGATCTGGGACAGCGCACAGCTGCTGCAAAGAGGGAATGCCGACACGAATATTCTCAGTCTGGGCGCCGCTGTCCGTTCGCTGATTCCCGGAAATGTTTCGCTGAATGACCGGTTCCTTATTTCACAGTACATGGATGCATCCCTCTATCTGGATAAAACCGATGACGACAAGGAGGCGGCAGTATCCACAGTAGCTGCATCGGTTCGAAGGAAAGATGCCTCTGAAATGGAGGCCTACTTGAAATGAAGGAGCTCAATCATTAAAAAATGACGAACTCCATCTATACTGAAAATGATTAGAACATACGATCCATCGCCACGGATAACACGGATTTACACGGATTGAATTTTCCTTGTACTGAATTATTATGCTAAATCAGCCTTGACAGTTTTTCCATTCTCATCAAGCGATACCCGCGTGATCTTGACCAGCTTCTTCTCATCATTTATCTTCGCGCATTCAATCACATGGTATACCTTTGAGGTATCACCTGTGCTTTTGAAAACGTCTCCCAGCAGCTTGAAGAAAGAGTACGGATGATCAGGATCCTTGATTGCGATCAGCTGCGTATTGGGGACTGACATGGCTTCAGCCACTAATTTTCCAAACTCGACATCCTTTGAGTCTGCCACAATGAAATAATCGGCTTCACCGGCAAGGTCTTCAAGGGTTTTCACCTGCCTGATCGGATAGTTGGCCTTGGCAACCGCTCCGAGAGTAGCCATCAGCGGCAGGATACCCCAGCCCTTATGCCCTGATACGATGATGGATTCCTTACGCATCAGAGCTTCCTCAAGATATACGCCATGGGCATCGGTCATAAACTCCGAATCAACCAGTTTTTTAATCATTGGATTCATATCAAGTCCTCCTGTAAAAATCATGATGTAGTGGTACTATTAATAATATAGCAACATACTGATCGAATACCATGGAAACTGAATAAAAACGTCGAGGAGGATTTATGCAAAGGATGCCTGTTGTTTTTGTCGGACACGGTTCACCCATGAATGCAATTGAATCGAACGCCTTTTCATCAGGCTGGCAGCAGATTGGAAAATCACTCCCTGTGCCTAAAGCCATATTGGTCATATCTGCCCATTGGTATACCAAGGGCACTCGAGTAATGACACAGGCCAATCCGAAACAGATATATGATTTCTACGGCTTTCCCAAGGAACTCTATGAGGTAGTATACCCAGCCAAGGGATCACCCGATGATGCAAATAAGACTTTGAATCTGCTTGAAGGCATAGCAGTTCCGGACGAAACCTGGGGGATCGATCATGGCTCCTGGTCATTTTTGAAGCATTTTTTCCCTAAAGCTGATGTGCCTGTGTTCCAGGTAAGCATCGACCGCACACAGCCGCCTGAGTTCCACTACTCGATTGGCGAAAAACTGAGATCCCTACGGAATCAGGGAATTCTTATCATTGGCAGCGGAAACGTCGTTCACAGTTTCCGAGGATCCAGCTTCGATATGGCAGGCGGACACCCATGGGCTTATGAATTTGATGACTATATCCACCAATGCATCACAGACGGGAACCATGATGGCGTAATAAGTTTCAGTCACGCAGGTCCCAGCGCCCATCGTGCATTTGAAACTCCGGATCATTATTATCCCCTGCTTTACAGCCTGGGAGCATCTGAATCCGGAGACCATATCCAAACCTTTAATAGAGCCTGCGTTTACGGCGGGTTCTCGATGACCGGATATCTGTTTTCTCATAAAGGATAGCCACTGCCACAAGGCTTCACAGCTGCCATTTCGGCCTCGTCGGCATTCTTGTGAGCCGTCTTCTTTCGGTGATGTCCTGTACCTGGCAGATATAACCCGTCGTGCGGTTTTCATAGACAGCGGGTGCAATTCTCCATTCGAATACCCGGTGACCTTGAAAGCGCGATGTGTATGGAGCCAGCGAGAAATCGAATTCGGATGTGAAATGCACTGTTTCCTTATTCAGTAGACGAGCCTTCACATCATCATCCAGATTCGGGTTGGTGAAAAGACAAAGTCCTTCCATATCCTTCAAACCATCTACCCCGACAAGATTGAAGCACGCTTCATTGGCGTCGATCAGAAGTCCGTTCTCATCGTACAGTTCAACGGCAATTACGGACTGATTGAAAATATCACTGTATAGCTTTTCTGTGACAGCAAGCTTCTCTTCAGCTTGGATCCAGTCTGTGATGTTGAGCGAAAAGCACGACAATCCAATGACTGCTCCATCAGAGCTGACGACTGGAGCCCAGTGGTTTTGCCAGTGCATTCGGCTATCCCCATCGCTTTGGAAATTCACCCTTATGAAACGCTCTCCGGATAGTGCCCTGTCCGCATTGGCCTTGACCTTAAAGGCATCTTCGTGATCCCCGATGATGTCCAGAATGCTGTCACCAATTTCAATTCCCCTGCCCCAGGCTGATTCCATGGTTCTCCTGTGATTCTCATTATATGAGATGTATCGATATTCCTTGTCCAGCGCGAATACGATGATATCAGGAGAGCTGTCGTAAATGGCTGTAAAAAGAGCGTTGGCATCATCCAGCCTTTGATTCCTGTCATCCAGTTCACGGGTTCTTTGAAGAACCCTGTTTTCCAATTCCATGCTAAGCTCTTTATATAGTCTTTGCGATTTTTCCCGTTCGACCACTTCCTCCTCGAGTAAATTGATCAGATCCGTCAGCTCACAGTTTGATTCTTCAAGGAGAGCCGTCCGTTCGTCCGCCCATTTTTCAAGCTGGCTGTTTGCGCTCCGCAGATGCTCCTCAGCTTCTGTTCGCCTGAGTATTTCATCCGAATGCTGAAGCGTCTTATATGCATATCGCGAGAGCATCTGTGCATTGATGAACAGAAAATTGCAGACATCCTGAAATTTCTGAGCGGACATCCGGTTCACCTTCCTGAGCTCCTTACGGTACAGCTCACGATCGACGCCGATCACATCCGCATAGGCTAACATCTCATCTTCCGGCACGTCTTCGGTAAGAACCTGGCCAACCAGCCAATTTGCTAAATGACGCCCTTCCACCATTATGCTGGCGCCGGCATCCATCAGACCTCCGCTTGCACATCGCTGGATTCTCGGACCATCGGGATTCGGGCTCCCTAGCAGAGCATCAGAATATTGACAGTTGGACAGACCTTTTTCCGTTTTACGGATGATATCATGGCAGAGCGAACAGAAGGCGCTTGAATGGGTTAGGGGTGTGCCGTCGGGCTCTGTGATTATGGAAGCCACGCCGGTCGCTGCCGAGAATGCATCCTGAAGCCTTTGAATTTCATCCAGGTCAAATATTTCCTTAAAAGATAATGGTTTATCGGTTTCACTATCGGCTGCAGATCCCATGTCGTACCACCCTCCTTAGAACTTATTTGCGGAGAATGACAACTCTGTTTCTCAAAGTGTATATACCCTTTGCACTGAAATTCAACCAAAAGAAAGCACCCTGAGTGCAGGGTGCTGGGCAGAACAGATTAGAATAGCCGCTTAACGGAATCAGCTTACACCTTCAACTTCCTTATCATTCTCCGCTTTTACCAAGGCTGCTTCAACGGATTCCTTCAGTATGCCAAAAGCCTTATCACAATCTTCTTTTGTCAGAATCAGCGGAGGAATCATTCGAATGATGGTTTTTCCGATCAATGTGACAAGGAGCTTCCTGTCTATGCAGTTGTGCTTGATGTCCAGACCGATGGGCAGATCGAAATCAACACCGATCAGCAGGCCTTTTCCTCTGACCTCTTTCACATGAGGCAGCTGTCTCAATCTATCCATGAAATAGTCTCCCATTTCAGCTGCATTTTCTGCAAGCTTCCTATCAAGCAATTCATTGATTTGGGCATATGAAGCAGCACAGCAAACCGCATTCCCGCCAAAGGTAGTCCCATGTGATCCCATTGAGAACGCATGCGCTACTTCTTTTTTTGCACATAAGGCTGAAATCGGCATTCCTCCACCCATCGCCTTAGCCATGGATACGATGTCAGGGCTGATATCATAATGCATGAATGCCATGATTTCACCAGTCCGGCACCACCCGGTTTGAATTTCATCAATAAGCAGCAACAGCCCCTTTTCCTCACAGAGTTCTTTTATTCCCTGTGCGAATTCCATTGTTGCAGGGATTACGCCCCCTTCTCCTTGAACCAGCTCAAGCATGATTGCGATTGTATCGTCTGTCACCTGGTCCCTGAAGGATTGCACATCATTGAAATCAGCATATGAGAATCCAGGCAGCATCGGCTTGAAGCCTACCTGACAGGCATTGTCCGGCTGACCGGTAGCTGACATTGAACCATAGGTTCTCCCGTGGAAGCTCTGTTTTGCTGTAATGATATGATATTTATCATCACCGAATTTATCAGTTCCGTATTTTCTTGCCATTTTGATCATGGCTTCATTGGCTTCAGTTCCTGAATTCTGATAGAATATTTTGTCCATGCCGATTGTTTCACAGATCAATTTTGCCAGTAATGCCTGAGGCAGAGTATATGGATAATTGAAAGTATGCATTACATCTTCAACCTGATTATGGATGGCGGCTACTACCTTTTTATTGCAGCTGCCTGCGCTGTTCACAGCTATGCCGCCGTAGAAATCTAAGTAAGCATTTCCCTGATCATCAAATACGTACATGTCCCTTGCTGTTTCTGCAATGAAATTAAATCGCTCATAGGTTTCAATCATGTACTTGTTCGTCATTGCCATAACATCTTCCCTGGTCAAGTTGTAATCTCTCAATTTCATTTCCATTTCCTCCTTGTTCAATCTTTATAGTTAGTTCAATAACTACCATGAGGAATTGATTGTTCATGCTTTTTTTAATTCCAAAACCACCTTTTTCTCATTAGCAAAATAACCGATAGCCATCAATATGATTGAAACTCCAACACCCAGGAACAATGGATCGATGAATTTCGGCAGAATGAATTTTCCGATCAGGACGAAAAACGGTCCTGCGATCATGGCGTAGAGAGCAAATCGTTTGGCTATCCGTCCCGGTAAGAATAGTGCACAGCAGAGTGGTGCAAACGAGACCGCTCCACGGAGACCCATCGACATGAAGCTCCAGCTCAGGATCAGGGATCCCATGTTTCCGGTTGTAAAAAGTGCCGCAGTTACGAGTATCAATGCAATAATAATCCGAGTTGCAAAAAGTACTGTCTTATCACTGGCATTCTTGTTGAAATAAATCCGGTATATGTCGTTGCAGATCATTGAGCTTACACCGAGGGCGACGCCTGCTCCTGTGCCAACCAGGGTGACAAGCAATGTTGCCATGATGATGCCTGCAAAAAGAGGCGGCGTGTTCTGCATGATGAATGTAGGCAGTGCTTTTGCTGCAGCCAGGTCAGGAGAATTTATCTTCATGTACAGACCGATGAATATGCCTGCGATCCCTATCAGCGGCATCAATGCAGCTGCCACTAAAGCGCCGGCTTTCGATAATCGGATGCTTTTAGCAGAAAGAATCGACTGAATATATGCCTGTGTTGTGATGACACCGAGTATGAGAGAAACACCTGCGCCAAGATCTACTAAAGTCCCTCTTGCAAAAAGATTAAAATATTTTGCATGGGGCAGTGCCTCTGTGAAGGCTGACACTCCGCCTCCGAGGGAAACTGCAAGGAATCCGCAGGCAATTACAGTTCCATAAAGCAGCAATGTCTTTGCGATACCTACCAGGCCCGCTCCCCAAACGCCGCCGAATATCACATAGACAAGCATCAGCATGATTACAAACAACGTTGCAGCAAAAGAACCGAGGCTGCTTACGGACATGATCAGCGCCATTCCGGCCAACAGCTGTGCAACAATACTGAAGAGACTTCCTATGGACATCAGAACTGTCGAGACCGTACTGGAGGTCTGCCCGTATTCTTTTGAAAACACTTGAGGCAAGGTGCTTATGCCGCTGTTATAAAGAGGCTTAATGAAACCAAGCGCCAAAATCAGGCAGGCAATACCGCCGCCCAATGTAAACCACCACGCTGAAAATCCATAGTTGAAAGCCAGCTGCGCAGTTCCTATCGTGGAGGAACCCCCGACAAGGGTTCCGATTATGGATCCGGCCACGATACCTGCTCCGGCTTTTCGTCCGCCTGTGGAAAAGTCACCGGCTGAATTCACATGTTTTCCAGAATAAATGCCGACGCCGGTAATGATTAGAAGCACTAACGCGGCTCCGATATAGTGTACGAATGTCATATTAAACCACCTTCCTTTCCCTTTTTCATGATCCTGCCGCTGTTAGAGCTATGTGCATTCAGGCGGATTCAGTCTGTTGAACCGCTTCCTGATCGTTTGGATAGCATTGCAGATATTCTCTGTTTTCTAAAACACGAAGGACGCCCGAAGCCAACGCTTCCATTTCCCGCTCTCCTGGAAATACTTTAACCGGAGCAATGAACCCTACCCGTTCCTCAATCCAGTCCATGAGCATCCCGTCGTACGCCAGTCCACCCGTGAGAAGAATAGCATCGACATCACCCTTCAACACCGCTGAGGATCCTGCGATTTCCTTTGAAATCTGGTATGCCATGGCTTCATATATGAGCCTTGCATAATCGTCTCCCTCTTTAATGCGGCGGCCAACTTCGCGTCCGTCGTTCGTACCAAGGTAGCTTACCAATCCGCCTCCGCCAACGAATTTCTTTCTAAGCTCCTGTTTTGTGTATTCACCTGAATAGCACAGGTCCATCAAAGTTCCAAAAGGGATCCCTCCGCATCGCTCGGGAGACATGGGCCCGTCACCGTCAAGGGCGTTGTTCACATCGATCATTCTTCCCTTTTTATGCGTACCGACGGATATGCCTCCGCCCAAGTGTGCGATGATGAAATTGTAATCCTCATATTTCCCGCCCATCTCAGCCGCTGCAGCCCTTGCCACTGCCTTTTGATTCAATGGATGATCCTTTGATTTTCTTGCTATCAGTGCTGTTCCTGAGATTCTGGCTAAGGGTTCAAACTCGTCCACGACAACAGGATCTACAACATATGCCTTCAAACCTAATTCCTGAGCGATTGAGTAAGCAAGCCCTCCTCCCAAATTGGAAGCATGCTGACCCATGACACCTATCCTCAAATCCTTCAGCATTTCTTCGTTCACCTGGTATGTGCCGCCTACTACAGGCTTCATGTTACCCCCGCGGGCGATGACTGCTGAGAATCCGGACAAATCAATGTTCTTTTCAGCAAGCTTTTTCATAATCAGTTCTTTACGGAAATCAAATTGATCGTATATTTCCTTATAAGCATGTATTTCTTCTGATGAGTGGTTGGTTGTCTCTGTCATTGTCTCTTTATCATTTTCAAAGATGGATATTTTCGTTGAGGTGGAACCGGGATTGATTACTAAGAAGGTATATCTCCTGTCCATATGATCACTCCTTTCCAAGTTGTTGGACTACTAATACGCCAAGCGCGATGGAATTCAGCTTTGATGTGTCCGAGCTTGCTCTGGATGTCAGTATGATCGGTGTTTTCGCACCCATTATGACCCCGGCTTTTTCAGCTCTTGCAAAGTACTCCATGGACTTATTCAGGATATTACCTGCTTCAATATCCGGCGCAATCAGGATATCTGCGTTGCCTGCAACAGGATGACTGATCCCCTTATGCTTCGCAGCCTCAAGCGAAACCGCATTATCTATAGCAAGTGGACCTTTTACCAGACAGCCTCTGATGATTCCCTGTTCATTCATTCTTGTAAGCTCTGCGGCATCAAGTGTTGCGGGCATTTTAGGATTCACTTTCTCCACTGCGCAAAGAACAGCCACCTTCGGCTCATGGTTTCCCAGTGCATTTGCAATCCTGACACTGCTGTTGATTATATCCACCTTATTTTCCAATGTGGGAGCGATTGTCATTGCTGAATCGCTGACAATGAATAATCTGTCAAATCCCGCTACCTCCAGTACGCCCACATGGCTGATCAGATTGCCTGTCTTAAGACCGGTATCAGGATTCAGTACAGCCTTCAGTATATCCGGTGTTTCAACAAATCCCTTCATCGGAAGGGATGCTCTTCCGTCTCTCACCAGTTTCACAGCGTGGTTACAGGCTTCCGTTTTGTCCTTGATGTCAATGATTTCAAAATTGCCTGTGTCCATGCCGATTCCCGCAGCAATTTCTTCAATCTGTTCCTTATCCCCTACGAGGATTGAATTGGCAATTCCCATCTTGAATGCATTGTTGACAGCGGACAACACATCCGTATCCTGCGCAACTGCCACCGATATGATCTGAGGCTCGCCGGCCTGTACCTTTTCAATCAACTCAACAAAACTCCTTATCATCCTATACCTCCATCAGTCCCAGATCTCATCATCGGTTGGGACAGCTATTCCTGGAATCTCATATGAAATTCGACTTATGTTGATCAGATGATTGAACCAGAGATTTTCACTGATGCTGTTGTTTCCCCAGGAACCGCAGCCAAGTGTACCTGTTGGCTTAAGACCATTCATGAATGATCCCCCAAGTCCGCTTGAGCCTACCTGATTGACTGCAAAACGGGATACAGGGAGTATTTGTGCGGCATACTCGATATTCTCTTTTGTATAGGAATGTATGACCGCGCTATGGCCTTTTCCTTCGTTATCGAGGTTGGCTTTGGCAACAGCAACCGCTTCTTCCCAAGTATCGTAGCTGTATGCTGACAATACAGGACACATTTTTTCTTTTGACAGGAAGTCATCTTTTCCTGAACCCTTGACTTTCACTACCAATAATTTTGTATCCTCAGGAATGTCTATTCCTGCCAATTTAGCAATATCCACAGGAGAAGCGCCTACACAGACCTTGTTTATGTAACCATTCGGGAATAATGCTTTCCTCAGAGCATCTATTTCTTCTGCTTTCTCCACGTAATAGGCGCCCTTATTGACTAATCCTGTTATCAGGGCATCATATTTATCAGCAGGACAGATCGCGCTTTGCTCACAGGTGCATAAAACGCCATTGTCATATATTCTTCCTTTAACTAATTTAGGCACTACCTCTTCAATATCCGCATCCCCGTCTATCAAGCACTGCACATTGCCAGGTCCGACTCCGAATGCCGGCTTTCCACTGCTGTAAGCAGCTTTCACCATTGCAGGGCCTCCGGTTGAGATACACAGATCCGAAAGCTGCATGACTAATGTGGTTATTTCCACCGTGGGTTCCTCAACTATCTGAATAAGGTTTTTGGGGGCACCTATTTTTGCCAGAGCATCATTCATTACTTCCACTGTCTTGATTCCGGATTTCTTTCCGCTAGGATGGGGGCATACGATCAGGGCATTCCCGCCTTTAAGCACGATCATCGCATTCTGCATGGGTGTCATCGTAGGATTGGTCACCGGTGTCACTGCTCCAATGACGCCGATCGGTTTCCCAACTTCAACAAGGCCTTCTTCCTCAATGTAGCGAAGAATGCCTCTGCTTTTGACGCCTTTGAGTTTATTCCAGACTGCTTTTGATTTGCCTTTGTTCTTGACTATCTTATCTTCATAAATGCCCATTTTCGTCTCATCAACCGCCAAACGTGCCAACATCTCTCCATTGTCATAAACTGCCTTACCAATTGCACGGACGGCTTCATCCACCTGTTCCTGCGAATACTTTTCAAACTCTTTTTGAGCGATGTGGGCCTTTGCAAGCAATCCGTTCACATAATCTTTGGCTTCCATTTTCATTCCTCCTATTTCGGTTGTTTTACACATTTGCCAAAAGGAACTCGCCAATATTCTTGTCGTAAATGAAGATATCGCCAGTTTCGATAATATAATGCCATCCACTCAATTCCATCCGTCCTGCTTCTACCTTCTGGCGGATATAAGGGTATGTCATCAAATGCTTCAATTGTTCCACCACATTACTGTGCTCCATCATCCACCTTCGTGCTTCCGGCTCCTTTTCAGTAATTTCTCTCACTACATGCTCACCAACACCCTTGATCAGTTCCAACCATTTCTTCGTGTGCGGCAGTTGATCCAAATTTTCGGAGGGATTCAGAATCGCCTCACATCCTCCACAATTCGAGTGACCGCATATGATGATATTCTCGATCCCCAGACGAAGCACTGCATATTCGACAGCTGATGTCGTCGAAGCATACTCAGCAGAGCTGCTGTACGGTGGAACGATATTCGCCATATTGCGAATGATGAATAATTCCCCGGGTAAGGTGCCCGTGATCATATTTGGATTTATCCGGGAATCAACACAGGATATGAAGAGCGTATGAGGTTTCTGCTCCTCCTTCAATTCTTTGAAAAGCATTTTGTGAGCCTCAAAATCCTCACGTCTGAATTTTACTATCCCATCCAGGATCTTCTGCACATCCCTCACCCCGCTCTTCAGTTCTAGTCTGAGGCCCAATGGGGCTGTATTGATTGGTGTTGACATTCAATAGTGCAATAAACATGCCATATAAACATTTCCCCCCTCTATGCAAAAAACTGCCAAAACCGACTTTTGTATTATTCCGTAAAATCACTCTGTTTGATACTATAGATTGGTTAATTCTTCTTTTAGTTTTGATAAATAAGGCACTATTTGAATAGTTGTTTATATATGCACGAAAAGAAAAGCGCCTGGTTTCAGTCTGTTTCCAGAGCTGAATCCTGCGCTTTTTGATACTATTAATTCATATATGCATTAGATTTTTACACTCCTATTTTGTAACGGTTTGAACCGATGCATAAACGCTAGGCTAATGCAGTATTGCATTAGCCTAAGCCTAAAAGTCTCAAATGCTATCCATATAACCGTACTTATTGAGCTTCCGGACGATGGTGGACTGGCTTACACCCAAAGCCTCTGCAGCCTTATAAGTCGTCCCGTAACGCCGATAAGCGTTTAAAGTAAGACGCTTTTCCAATTCCTCAATCGCTTTGTTAAGAGGAACAATTCCCTTCCGGTCATCCCCTGCAGGTGTATAATTCAGTAGGAAAAGGGGAAGATCAACGACCTGAATCAAGTCCTTGTCCACAGTAACCATGATCCGCTCAACGCAGTTTTCAAGTTCCCTTACATTTCCCGGCCATGGATACTCCGACATGAGCTCATATACATCCGGAGCCATCCGTCTGCTTGTACCATATTTACGGTTCAGTTTTCCCCAGAAATGATTGATAAGAAGGATAATGTCTTCCTGCCTTTCTCTAAGAGGCGGAATCTCAATGGGTACAACGTTCAGGCGGTAGAACAGATCTTCACGAAAGCGCCCGGCCTTGACCTCTTCCTCAAGGTTCTTATTAGATGCAGCTATCAGCCTGAAATCTGATTCGATGGTCTTCGTGCCACCGACACGAGTGAATTTTTTCCCCTGAATGACCTTCAGCAGCTTCACCTGCATCTGCATGGGCAGTTCACTGATCTCATCCAGGAACAGAGTGCCCTTGTCAGCCAGATCCAACGTCCCAAGTTTCCCTTCGGTACGGGCACCTGTGAACGCGCCTTTGTCATAACCGAAGAATTCCGACTCCAAGAGCAATTCCGGAATAGCACCGCAATTCACACTGATGAGATCCTGACCGCTTCGGCCGCTCATATTGTGTATGGCCTCAGCCAGGATGCTCTTCCCTACTCCTGATTCTCCGGTAATCAGAAGATTCGAGTCCACACGGGCTGTTCTTGCAGCCATGGTCATGACCCGTTCCATCTGACTGCTTCGATATTGAATGACTTCTTCCAGCTCATCCTTCTGTTTCAGCAATTCCAGCTCGTAGTAGTATTTCTGGGCGGTCTTCTCAACCTGCTCCAGTTTTTCCTTAAGCTGATGCATTTCTGTGATGTCCTTGGACATACAGATCACAGAAATCAGATTCTTATTCTCATCGAATACGGGATTGCCGGTTACAATAAGAACCTTATCCATATTGGTCTTCTGAATGATTGAAACCCTTTTCTGCTCCTTTAAAACTATCAACGTAACAGATGGGCTGAAAATTCCGGATTTCTCCAATTCACGAACATTTTTTCCTACGAAATCCGTTGATTCAATATTATAAAATTTCATATAAATGGTATTCATTTTAATGACATTTCCAGCACTATCAGTCTCAACGATTTCATCATATGAGGCATTGAACACGGATTCCAATTCCCGGCTGATACTGTTGCACAGTTTAAGCGTGGTGATATAATTCGTTGCATTGGGGTCATCCTCAAAAACGATGACTGCTCCGACGATATCCATGTTGATTTCAACCGGGCTTATGTTTACCTTAACAGACTGCTCACTGATCATCCCTGATACGGAGCAGTAGCTCACTCCTTCCCTGAGAACATCCCCGAGCTGAGGAAGGTCAAATAATCTGTTGAGCTTTTTTCCCTGGATATCCGAATTCATCATATGCAGAAATGTACGGGCCTTGCGATTCGTGTATATGATCAGCTCATTGCTGTCAACGATTATCAGTTTCTTTTCATACGTATCCAAAAATGTCAGTATAGACCCCTCACGAAAAATGATTCCCATGATTCCATTCGATTCATAGGACAGCATGTTGTTCCTCCTCCGCGATTAACGTTAAACCGTCATGAATACAGTCTATTACTTCTGAATTATTTGTCAATGGAAACTGTCAGGACGAAACAAGCATCCATTTCGGCCATAAAGAAAGCACCCTGTGGGGGCAGGGTGCCTGTAGCAATAGATTGATCTGAGCAATGTTTTGATTTAGTACAGGTTCTGATAGATGGCCATGATCTCTTCTCTGGAAAGCGGCACGTAGTTGTTGTTGAGCAGACGCTGCTGCTTTTCAATTACTGCATTCGTGAAACCCTCAACTTCTTCTGATTTCATGCCGTATTCACGAAGCGGCCGCTTGCTGAGCAGCTTGTCCAGAACCATTTCAATTGAATCGTAAACAGTATCCGGATTAACCTTCAGGATATCAGCAAGGAACACATTAAGCTCCTTGATTTTCCCATTCGGGCTCAAACGGTTGTATGCCTTGAAGACTTCTGTGAAAAACTGGTAATTGGCTTCGCCGTGCGGAACATGATAGGCTGCGCCCACGGGATATGACATGGCGTGAACAGCTCCGACACCCGCATTCCCGAAAGATATTCCTGAATAGTTACTGCCGATAACAAAATTTTCCATGATGGCAAAACGGTGAGCTTCGCCTTTTTCAATCAGTTCCAGATACCCTTTGAGAATCAGTTCTGCTGATTTCAAGCTGAACATCTGGGTGTACACATTGGCATTAGGTGAGACATAGGATTCGATGGCGTGAATCAGGGCGTCAATGGAGCTGTATACGAAGAATTTGTATGGCAGACCATTGATCAGTTCTGGGATCAGCACAGCGAAATCAGGGTACATCTCATCCAAAGCAAGGCCCAGCTTAGTGTGCTTGGATTTGAGTTCTACGATGGAGAGGTTCGTTACTTCGCTGCCTGTTCCGCAGGTGGTGGGTACGATGATCAGCTGCTTGTTCTTGACAAAATCAACGCGCCGTTCGAACATGGCCAGTGTATCACCGATTTCCTCAAAAATCAGAAGTTTTGCGATGTCGATGATTGTTCCGCCGCCGATAGCTATGATCCGTTTGTAAGGTTTCCCTTTAACATCTGCCATGACGGCATCGATCATTTCATCGGAAGGTTCTCCTGCACCATATTTTTCCTGCATTAGGAAATCCGCTTTCAGATTCAGCGCTTTCATGTAAGGATCGAAGATGAACTGATGGGTCAGCACCAAATCCCCTTCGCCGATGCTGAATTCTTCAGCAAAGCCTTTGAATTGATCAAACTTGTGAATCTGGGTAGGTAGTTTAAAAAGCTTCATAGAATCATCCTCTCAGGAAATCTGATCCAGGCAGGCACAGATTCTTGAACGAATCCGTGTAAAGGGCTGCCATGAGACCTGATATTTTTTGTTCTAGCCTACTTTCTCATTTTCACCCAAGCCGATTGTCAACCGAACAGCATCTTCGATGATGTCCAGTCCGCAAACCAGCTGTTCTTCAGTAATGCAAAGGGGCATCAGGAAGCGTACGTTGTTGCCGCGAACGCCGGAATCCAGAACAACAAGACCATTCTTGTTGCATTCCTTGATGATAGCTTTCAGTTCGTCTTTTGCAGGCTCTTTTGTTACGCGGTCTTTTACCAGCTCGAAGGCCATCATGGCGCCCATAGCCCGTACGTCACCGATGATTTCATATTTGCTCTTCATTTCGTTCAGTCGCTTCATGGTTATTTCATTGATGCGACGGGCTTTAGCAGCATAGTCATCCCGTTCCATGATCTCAATCACTTTCAGGCCTACAGCTGTTGCAACTGGGTTTCCACAGAATGTTCCGCCGATACCGCCGGCTTGTGAAGCATCCATGATCTCTGCTCTGCCGGTTACAGTGCTTAATGGAAGACCAGCTGAGATGGACTTTGCAGTTGTAGTGATATCTGCATAAACTCCTGCTTCTGCCCAGTATTCGCTGGCGAACATACGGCCTGTGCGGCAGTATCCTGTTTGAATCTCATCGCAGACAAGCAGCATGCCATGTTTGTCACACAGCTGACGCAGATATTTGACATATTCGATGGGAGCAGGAACGAATCCGCCCTCGCCTTGTAACGGCTCGATGATGATTGCAGCCACTTCTTCCGGATCACAGTGTTCCATGAAGAAAGCATCCAGTTTTTCAATGTAGTAAGCAATGGCATTTTCTTCGCTAACGCCAGCAGGACGGCGATATACGTAAGGGAATTCCGCACGGTTAATGCCGCCGGGGAAAGGTCCGAAACCGAGTTTGTAAGGTCTCACTTTGCTGGTCAGAGCCATCGTATAAAGGGTACGGCCATGGAAAGCACCGTTGAAAGTGACGACTTCACTTCTTTTTGTGTATTTCTTTGCAATTTTAAGTGCGTTTTCAACAGCTTCTGCGCCGCTGTTAACGAACATTGTTTTCTTGGCAAAATCGCCTGGGATTATGCTGTTGAGCTTTTCAGCCAAACGGATGTAAGACTCATAATGAACAACATTTATGCTGGTATGAAGGAATTTGCCAGCCTGCTCACGGATTACCTCGGTAATTTCCGGATTGCAGTGACCGATATTCATAACGCCGATACCGCCGCCGAAATCCATGATTATATTTCCATCAACATCCTCGATCATCGCGCCTTCAGCACGGGCACATACGGTTGGAATGCTACCTGAGGATACGCCGCCTGGAACGTTCTTCGCTCTGACATCCATGATCGCTTGTGCTTTGGGGCCTGGTAATTCCACCACGATTTTGGGCAAGCTGGTTCTCAATTCAGACATTTTTCTTTTCCTCCTTGAATCGTATTTAGATACCTGCTGGTAACACCTGCCAAGGATTGTTTACCTGCCTGAATATTAATGCAATTGCCATGCCATTAATTACACACTAAAACCGGCCGTTTCAGGGGTTATTTTGCCTCTTATTCTCCCATTTATTCAGTACAACTGCATCGTTTCACGAATCCAGCTGATTGCAAGGATTACGGGCGGTGCATATATGCAACGGAGATTCACAACTGACTTTATTTTACTCACATGCCGTTCGTATTCAGGACTGGAAAAAGAAATCTCCTCCATGGCCGAGAGGCATGAAAGAGATAGGAATGTCCGATTCAGCAGGGGATTTTTCTGACCGGCTCGAAGCGGATGAATATATTGAAGATTGAAATCCCTACATAAAGCATGATCAGGTAAATAGCCACTCTTACCGGACCGTCATAAGGCAGGAAGCTGGCTCCCAGTGTTATGAAGAACCATGTCAATATGATTCCCAATCCGGATAAACTCAATTGATTTCTATCAATTCGCAGCTCGGTGCCACAGGATTTGCAGGAGAATGTGTTATGCCTTCTCAGCCAGAATCGCTTGTACATGGATATGGAGGAATTATTGCAGTGAGGACATTTATAATTCATTAAGTTCATCCCTTCCGAGTAATTGGCTGCAGTATTCACGGTTATGTTGCATTCGAATGATTCAACCTTTGTCATTCCGTCAGAGCGGCCACCGATGTAACCGCTCTGACATTAGAATGACCACATACATCACACTATGGATTCAAAATCCGAATTTCTAGTAAAGCTTCTTCGGTTTCTCACCGAAAATCTGTTCGTAGCGCCATTCGCGTGTAACGACGCCATGCTGTGATTTTGCAATCATAGCCATGATTACACCTAGAACCGTCCAGCCACCAATCAAAGCCCATTCTGCAGGCACGAGGGCAGAAGGCATGGTGGGAAGGAAGATGATACACATACCCAAACATGCTACTAGACCGGCATAACCCATGAAACTACCAAAAGGAGCCCGATAAGGCCGATCAAGATCAGGCTCATGCTTACGCAACTTGATGAATGCATAGCATACGAAGAACCATGAGAACACAATTCCTGCACTACCGGCATCAATTAGCCATACGCCGACCTTACGACCAAGAAGCGGGGTAAGAGCCGTTATGCAGCCGATAAGCAGAACCGCATTTGCAGGAGTCTTGTAAACCGGGTGGATCGTACTGAGTGCAGCAGGAAGCATTTTTGGGTTGGACATGGCGCAGATTGCACGTGCGCCGCCGATAAAGAATCCGATCCACGATGTCATGATTCCACACAGACCGCCTGCAATCATGACCAGTGTGACACCTTTGCCGTAAACCTTGATGGCAGCATCCAGAGTAGCCAGGTTAGCGTTTTTAAGATCCTCAGTTGACATTGCCATACCAACGCCCAACGTGATCAGCGCATACCAGACTGTTGCAAGGAAAACAGCGAGCATTATTACTTTACCGATTTGTTTATATGGAAGGTTGATCTCAGCAGCAGTTTGTGGAATAACGTTGAATCCGACAAATGCCAGTGGAGTCATTCCAAGTACGAATCCGAAACCGCTCAAGGTTGTGAAAGCTGGAACAAGGTTGGTGGTGGATCCCATGCTGATTGTTCCGCCGACAAAGACTATGCCGACAAGAGCCAATACCACTGTAAGGATCTTATTGACCATTGCAGCCAGGCCAACACCCCTGTAGTTCAACCATGTGAAGAAGATTGCACCAGCAACGCCGACTGCGACCCAGCTGGCGTAAACGTCCCAGCCAGCAATCGTCCACAGGTATCCGTGCTTGTCATAACCTTCAAACACATAGCCCAATACTGTTGGGAATGCAACTGTTTCAAACGCAGTTACAGCAACATAACCGAATACGATGAACCATTCTGCGATGAAAGCCTGGCTATTGCCCATGGTGCGGATTGAATAAGCAAGCTCAGCTCCAGCCTGCGGCAGTGCCGGGCTGATTTCTGCATAGCAGAAGGCTACGAAAGTAACGATGATGGCTCCTGTGATAACTGCTGCGATTGCTCCGAAAGTACCTGCGGCCAGGATCCAGTCTCCAGTGATCCAAACCCACATCCAACCGATCATAGCTCCAAATGCTAAAGCCAGTACATCCCCTTTATTGAGAACCTTATCGAGTTCAGTATTACTGCTTGCTTGATTTTGTACTGCCAAATGAGTCACTCCCCTCAGTATAATGATTTCGTGAAACCAATTAATTTATCATGCTGTAAAACGTTTTCTTCCTAATCCCCCTCTCAGATACATCTGATGTTTCTGAAGTTTCATTTGTCTTCTGAATGATTGGTCCTGCAAAATCCTTCTTTTGGAAAACAGATGCCTTGGCTGTCACCTGATACTGTATTAGAGCAATAACCGTGCCATAAATCAAAATTTCGACGTTCTGTAGATTCTCATACAGAATTCTGCGACATAAACAAACCCAGCGGCTTGACTCCTGTATTTTTGTAAAGATATGTGCTGATTTGTTTAAATTACGAATGCTATATCGAATATATGCCTAAATAAACAAAAAATAAAAAGAGTCCTGATTAAGTCATTTTCCTGACTTGAAACCTGACTCTTTTCCTGCGATGAAGTTTAATCTGCATCAATTTCTCACATGCTTATATTGCAAGGGTTTGAGCCGTTGCACAATCGCAACGCGAATTCACCGTTGCATTATTATATTTGATTTTTCTCAATCGTCTATCATTCCATTTTAAATCACGGCTGATTTTGAGTTTTCAGCTTATCTCCACACACCCGTATTTCTTGAGCTTACGAACGATGGTGGACTGGCTTACACCCAAAGCATCTGCAGCCTTGTACGTATTTTCATATCGCCTGTAAGCATTCAGGATCAGTCTTTTCTCAACCTCCTCCATGGCTTGGTTCAGCGGAACAATGCGCTTCTGGTCAACCTCCGCTGCCGTATAATTCTGGAGAAAAATAGGAAGATCCACGATCTCAATCAAATCCCTGTCCACGGTCACCATGATTCTCTCCACAACATTTTCAAGTTCCCTTACATTTCCAGGCCATGGGTATTCCGTTATGATATCGTACACTTCCGGATCGATCCGTCTGTTTGTCCCATACTTTCGGTTCAGCTTTCCCCAAAAGTGATTGATCAGCAGGATGATGTCCTCTTTCCGTTCTCTAAGCGGCGGGATCTCAATGGGTACAACATTCAGACGGTAGAAGAGGTCTTCCCTGAAGCGACCGGCCTTCACCTCATTCTCCAGGTTCTTATTGGTTGCAGTAATCAACCGGAAATCGGATTCGATGGTTTTTGTGCCGCCGACCCGCATGAATTTCTTTTCTTGAATGACCTTCAGCAGCTTGACCTGCATCTGCAGCGGCAGCTCACTTATTTCGTCCAGAAACAGAGTACCCTTGTCAGCCAGATCCAGCTTTCCGAGTTTCCCTTCCGTTCTGGCTCCAGTGAAAGCCCCTTTTTCATAGCCGAAGAATTCCGATTCCAGCAGCAATTCCGGAATAGCTCCGCAATTGACACTTACCAGATTTTGATCACTTCGGTTGCTCATCTTATGGATGGCTTCAGCCAGAATGCTTTTTCCTACACCCGACTCGCCGGTAATCAGCAAATTCGAGTCTACCCTGGCCGTTTTCGCCGCCATAGTCATGACCCGTTCCATCTGACTGCTTCTGTACTGAATGATTTCTTCCTGTTCTTCCTTCTGCTTGATCAATTCAAGCTGATAGTAATATTTTTGTGCGGTTTTCTCCACCTGTTCCAGTTTTTCTTTCAACTGATGCATTTCTGTGATGTCCTTAGCCATGCTGATTACCGAAATGAGGTTCTTATGGGCATCGAATACCGGGTGTCCGGTTACGAACAGGACCTTCTCCGTGTTTGTTTTTTGGATGATGGATACCCGTTTCTTCTCTTTTAAAACCATCAAGGTTACTGAAGGACTGAAAATGCCGGCTTTCTCCAGATCAACAACATTTTTTCCGACAAAATCATCTGAATCAAGGTTGTAAAATTTCCTAAAAACCGTATTCATCTTTATTACTGTGCCCTTGCAGTCAGTCACAACGATTTCGTCATATGAAGCATTGAATACCGATTCCAGTTCCCGGCTTATGCTGTTGCAGAGCTTCAGTGTCGTAATATAATTCTCCGGGCACGCATCATCTTCAAAGGCTATCACTGCGCCAACGATGTCCCTGTTGATCTCAACCGGACTGATATTCACCGATACCTGCTGTTCACTCATCGTACCGGATATGCAGCAGTAACTGATGCCCTCGTGGAGTACATCCCGAAGCTGCGGAAGGTCCAGGAATTTGCATAGTTTTTTGCCTTGTATGGTAGAATTGACCTTCTGAAGCAAAGACCTGGCCTTTCGATTGGCGTAGATTACTGACTCATTGTTGTCGACTATGATCAGCTTCTTGTCGTACGCATCTAAAAATGTCAGTATAGACCCTTCGCGAAAGATGACTTCCATAATTCCATTCAGTTCATAAGACAGCATGCTGATCCTCCTGCGTAAATTATGGTATTCACTGTCATGAATATAGTCTATACCCTCTGAATAATTTGTCAATGAAAGTCCTGGAAAACCGTTTGATTTGTCCGGCAAAGACAAAAGAGGCTTTCGCCTCTTTTGTCTTTGCCGGAAATCAGCCGGCCTGTTCTGTTTTATCTGTATTGGTTCCCTTTGCGAAATCACATTTGAAGCGTGATTCCCATTCCTGTATGAGCATTTCCCTGAAATCCGGATGAGCAATTGCAATAAGGGCCCTTCCGCGTTCTTTGAGTGTCTTTCCTCTTAGCTCTGCGATCCCGAATTCCGTAACAATATAATGCACATCATTCCGCGAGGTTGTCACTGCTGATCCTGAGTCAATCAGCGGAACAATTCTTGAAACCTTGCCTTTTGAAGCCGTTGACGGCATGGCGATGATGGAAATCCCATTCCTGGCCATACTGACTCCCCGTACATAATCCACCTGTCCGCCAACACCGCTGAACTGGCGCAGCCCTATGCTGTCAGATACCACCTGGCCCATCATGTCCACCTGGATGCAGGAGTTGATGGAAACCATGTTGTCGTTCTTCATGATCACACAAGGATTATTGACATAATCAACAGGGTACATTGCAACCGTTGGATTATTATGCACAAAATCGTAAAGCCGTTTGGTTCCCATCAGGAAGGTTACTACCATTTTTCCAGGATGGAGTGTCTTTTTGCTGTTATTGATTACCCCGGATTCGACGAGTTCGACAACCCCATCGGAAAACATCTCCGAGTGGATTCCCAAATTCTTTTTATCCTTTAAAAAGAGAAGAACCGCATCCGGAATCGCTCCGATTCCTAATTGGAGAGTTGAGCCATCATTAACCAGCTTGGCACAGTTCTCGCCGATAGCTCTTTCCACTTCCCCGATTTGAGGAGGTTGAAGCTCAACGATGGGATAATCCGTTTCAACGATATAATCGATTTCAGAAATGTGAATGAAGGAATCACCCATAGTCCTTGGCATTTGTGCGTTTACTTCAGCAATCACCAGTTTTGCACATTCAGTGGCCGGCTTTGTGTAATCACAGGAAAGGCCAAAGCTGCAATACCCGTGTTCGTCCGGTTTGCTGAGCTGAATCATTGCCACATCCACAGGAAGATAGTTGTCTTTGAACAGTCTTGGAATTTCAGTGAAAAAACATGGGGTGTAATCAGCTCGTGAATCATTGACTGCCACACGCGTGGATCCGCCGACAAACAGGGCATTATGGATGAAGTGGCCTTCCATCTCCGGCTTTGTGTATTCCCCTTTGCCCATGGCTACCATGTGGACGATCTCCACATCCTTATAGGCGTCCTTGTTGTTTACCATTGCCTTCACCAGCTCCATGGGTTCACTGCAGGCATGGCCTGTCACTACCCGGTTTCCGGATTTGATATGTTTTACCGCCGCTTCTGCTGAAGTCAGCTTTTCCTGATATGCTGTTTTCCAGTCCATTATTTCATCCTCTCCTGACATTGATGATCCAGATGATATACGACATTCTCAAAATCCCGTTCACTGGCAACTGTGATGATCCGTTTTCTGACGCGGTAAGGCGCAAAACTGGCACAGCAATTGGCGCACCCCCCGATCAGGAGCAGATAATCATACTCTTTTCCTTCTTCAGCTATTTCAATCTGATGAACCGTATCGAACGTCTCTCTGACCCGTGCTGCGAAATCACCGCGGTCATGGCGCGGATTACAACCGCCGCAATATTTCATCCCAACCATCATCAATCAATCCCTTAGAGCCACTTTTAGAATTTTTCTTGCCATATCGAGCAGTTCTTCGCTGGTTTCATCAAACAGGATCACTTCCCTGATACTGGGCAATTCTTCCTGGATTCCTGCCAACACGATCTCTTCCAATGTGGATTTTGCTGAAGGGCATCCTCGACAAGCTCCCAGAAGCTTGACAGTGACAATTCCGTCCTCAACCCGTACCAGTTCCAGATCACCGAAGTGATCCATGAGCTGGGGACGGATTTTTGTGCGGATGATCTGATTCACGGTTTTCATCATGGCTGACACCTCGATACGAACTGCATTCTCACTATGCTTTGATTCCAGCAATTTTCTTGGCCAATTCTTTCTTATGCTCGATATTTCCCTGACGGGCGATCATGATACGCTGGGCCTGAGGTGAACCTGCTCCGTGCATGGACTCTGTACGATAGCCGACTGCAGCGCTTCCCAGAGTCATGTTCTCGATGAGTCTCAGGACACGCATCCTGTGCTCCGTCGGAACGCCGTCTACTCCGCTGAAATACTTTTCGCAAACCGGACCCAGGACAGGATGTTTGAAATCCTTTTCTGAAGGCATGGTCACCATGAGGCCGCCGGCGATATCCTCAGCCAAACGTGCGATTTCATAAGGGAAGCGGGTTACGTTCTGCTTACAGACGTTGGCCAGCAGCAGATCTATCTGATAGTTTCCAGCCAATGTAGGAGCGCCTTCTGCTGAACAGGCAATACCGCAGCAGTAAAGGGTTTCATTAAGATGAGTCATTTCAATCAGCTTGTCCTTGACATGGGAAGCCTTGTGCGCTCCGTTGTAATCCGCAGCAAGTGCAGCGGCACCGATCAGCACATCGCCTACGCCGACTTTACATCCGCCATAGCTTTGACGGTGATATCCGGAGAACCGCTCAACCAGCATGCTGGCGAAATCCACTTCACCGTTCATGAAGATGCGGTCATTCGGAACGAATACGTTGTCAAATACCACAAGAGCTTCCTGACCGCCGAACTCCTTGTTGCCAAGGTCCACATCTGCTCCATCTTCCAGTTTCCGAGTATCACAGCTTTGTCTGCCGTAAATCATATAGATGCCGTCTGAATCCGTAGGTACGGCAAAAGATACTGCAAATGCTTCTTCTCCAGCTTTCATCGCCATCGTAGGCATGATGAGGTGCTCGTGGGAGTTGACTGCGCCAGTTTGATGGGCTTTTGCCCCTCTGACTACGATCCCGTCAGGCCGTGTTTCAACAACATGAAGGAACAGGTCCGGATCCATCTGCTGCCCGGCAGACAGGCCTCTGTTACCTTTAGGATCAGTCATGGCACCGTCAACCGTCAAATCGTTTTCCTGAACATATTCAAGATACTTCTTGAAGTTTCCATGATAGTTAGTGCCATGGG
Organism: uncultured Peptostreptococcaceae bacterium; assembly: GCA_964511875.1. Lineage (GTDB taxonomy): Bacteria > Bacillota > Clostridia > Peptostreptococcales > Acidaminobacteraceae > CAZEHS01. Next base: position 18,458 of record CAZEHS010000010.1, on the reverse strand, counting down.
CCTTATCGATTTCAAATGTCGTGCTGAATACGGAGTTGAATGCGTCCATACCAACACAGCGTTGGAAACAGGAGCCGGTTTTCTGACCGAGCAAACGCTGCATTTTCACTTTCTTGCGAAGGTCATCAGTGCTTTGGTGAAGATGACAGAAACGGTTTACCTTTTTACCTGTAAGGTTCGATGTTGCAGTCATCAGATCTTCGTATTGCGGATCGTGAGCCAGCTCGTAAGTCATAGCCAGGCAATTGATAGAAGGTCTGATAATGGGATGGTCGACAAAATTCTCTACAAGCTCTCCAAACATATACACCTTCACCTTCAGATTCCTCAAACTTTCGATATACTGTTCGCGATTCATCAGTGCCATGGTTTCTACTTCCTTTCAAATTTTATTGTGTGACTCGTTGGAGTCCTTTACCTTATACATACGCAAGTCTTATGCCATTTAGCCGCCTCTAGCCGTTATTAATGCTGAAAGCATTGAAACAGAACGTTTCTGTCTGAATTCAGATTTATTTGTCCTTTGCGATCAAAAAAGAAAAAATCCTGTTTTGTTGCATTTTCACAACAAAACAGGATCATTAAGATCTAACAACCTTGTAAATCACAGGCTTTCAATTGCCCATATACCCCATTCCACAAACCGCTCAACTTGTTGCGTTATTGCATCATAAGTCTTTGGTAAACTTCTGCCGCTTGCGTACCAGCGTTGAAGCGTCAATTTTAAGTTCCTTTGCAGCATCCCTTACGTTTCCGTATTTTTTGTATGCCTTCTCTATCAAAACCGCCTCAAGCTGTTCTACAGAATCCTTTAAAGAGAGGAGAGCCTCATCAGAGGATGATTCCGCCGCATCTCCTGAGAATCCCGGAATCCCATACAAGTCGGACCGAGAAATCACATCCTGGTCGCTCATGACAATCATCCGTTCCACGATATTCTTCAGCTCACGTACGTTCCCAGGCCAATGATACTCAAACAGAGCGGTCATAGCATCCCGGGAAAAAGATTTTCGCCAGCCGTACTTCCGATTCAGCTCCGTATTGAAATATCGGATAAGGGGAAGGATATCCTCCTTCCTTTCACGAAGCGGGAGAATGCTTATCGGTACGACGTGAAGCCGATAGAACAAATCCTCTCTGAACCGCTTGGTACGAACCATTTCCTCCAGATCCCGGTTGGTTGCCGCAATGATCCTGACATCCACTTTGATTGGTTTCAATCCCCCGATACGAATGATTTCATGCTCCTGCAGAACTCGGAGCAGTCTGACCTGCATATCAAATGGAAGCTCCCCTACCTCATCCAGAAAGAGAGTACCGCCGTTCGCCACCTCGAAAAGGCCCATTTTCCCTTCCTTATTGGCGCCTGTGAACGAACCTCTTTCATAGCCGAACAATTCAGACTCGATCAGATTCTCAGGAATAGCTCCGCAGTTCACTTTGATGAAAGCGCTGGAATTCCTGGCACTGTTCTTATGGATGAATTTTGCGACCTCCTCCTTGCCCACGCCGGTTTCGCCGAGAATCAGCACGGTGGTATCCACCTTGGCAACTCTTTTGGCCAGTCGCAGGGTATCGAGCATCTGTTCATCATGTGCGATGATGTCTGATGAGTTAAGTACTTGAAGTCGCATTTCTTCTATTTCGGTCAGGTACTTGTTTGCCAAATCCCGATTCTTCTCCACCTGGCTTCGCAGATTGTTCAGCGCTGTGATATCCCGAACATTTGTGACAACCATGGACACTTCTCCATCAGCATCCAAAATCGGAGTACTGGTCACCAGCGCCCTCTTGCCGGTTTGAAATTCCTGTTCAATCGTCTTTGTGGTCTTATCCCTGAGTACCAGCAGAGTAGCGGACTGCGAAATGATTTTGGAATCTTCCAGTTCGTGCATGTTATGTCCGATCAGAGATTCCCGTTTCAGACCCGTAATCGCTTCATAGGATTTATTCACCATCAAAGTATTGGCTTGACCATCCGTGATGTAGATCCCATCAAACGAGGATTCAATGATCACATCCAGCTTTTTCGATACCGCTCTGGCAGCATCCAGTTCATCCACTACGCTCTGATAATCTCCGGCATTCTGGAAAATGATCAGGGCGCCGGTGACTTCGCCCTCCCTGAGTAATGGAATCTTGTTGCAGAGGAACGGACGCCCCTTATAATCCAAGCGCTCAGTCCGCTGAAGATAGCCTTCCCTCAGTATCTCATCCAGCTTCAGTTCAGGGATTGAATCCATGGACATCTTATTCAGAAGTCCTTCATCCTGAAGTCCCAGGATTTCCAGTGCAGCATCATTGCATGCTTTAATCAGACCGTTTCTGTCTATCAATATGACGCCGTTATGATTCGAGTCAAAGATCGATATCATGCCGTTGCCTTCGACCATCCCTTTTCTATAAAGGCCATAGCAAAGATCGGTACGGGTAAGCATCCCGACCAGGCTGCCGGAATCGTCCACTACAGGCAGTCTGCCTATTTCCTTGTTCCATACATCCAGAAGATTCGTATCCTGATGTATGGTCTGAACATCTTTGCGAGGGAGATCACCCACCGGTGTCAATGGATCCACTCGATTCAGGTAGGCTCTCATGATGTCCGTCTTTGTGATTATGCTGCGTATCGCACCTTTATCATCAACGACGGGCGCTCCGTCGATTCTCTTTTCAACAAATATCTGTGCGGTTTCGCCCAGGGTTTGCCCGGCGTTCAGGACAATCACACTTCCTGTCATAAGTTCTCTTGCCTTCATCGCATTCCCTCACCCTTCGTTACGGATCTTTTTCAGATAGTTCCATCATATAAGAAAATCCGGAATCTTTGTAGTAAAGATTTCGGATTTCTCATTTGACTTTTGTCTGTACGGATCAATTTGTTTCCGGATTGTCCTCAAGGACAGTGAAGAAATCCGGTCCGATAGCGGTATATTTCCGTTTGAATGTCTCGAAAATCAGAAAACGGTTCTCCTGATACTCTGCCGGCAGGTGGTTCGGACCCAGCCATGGATTAGGAAAGAATATGGAACATACAGAGGTGTCCGTGCTGTCTTTCAGCATCGCCAGAATAAGGAACGGAATGAGTCCGGAGCGCTCCTGAACCTTGGTGAACTGGACTTTGATGATATCCTTGATATTCAGATGCGCAGCCCACGGACCAGCCGCAAGATGCATGGCTCCTGCTTCAAACAGAGGTTCCAGCGGCTCCTTGATCTCAAGCTCACTGACCGCGGACCTATTCCCTATAGCAATTACCATGCCTTCGATTGAACAGCATTCCTTTAAGAATTCCTCAAGCATCCGCTTCCCTCCTCCTGTTGTAATTCATTGCTGTCGTACTTTAGACAGGACCATCAGGAGTTCTCCGGATTCAACCCGCTGGTTCTCGTTCACATGGATTGCGTCGACGATGCCGCCCATCTTGGCAGTGACGATGGTTTCCATTTTCATTGCTTCGACTATGGCCAGTTCCTGCCCTTCCTTTACTCCGTCGCCTTCATTCACAAGAATCTTAGTGACTGTTCCCGGGATGCTGGCACCCACTTCCTGCGGGTTGTTCGCATCTGCCACCTGGACCGCATTGGCACGTACCGATTTCTTTTCGCCGGCAATGTCACGTATTTTTATTTCTCTTCGGTTTCCGTTGACCTCGAATACCACCTTGCGATTGGATTCATCATCCAGTTTGCCGACCTCAAGGAGCTTGATCACCAGTACATGGTTTTCTACCTCAACCTCACAGGTCTCACCTTCCGCAAGACCATGGAAGAACACATCGCTGCCCATATGGCTGAGGTCCCCGTAATCCTTGCGGAATTTGAAATAATCATCCACTACTTTCGGATAAAGGGCTGAGCTTATTACATCCTTCATCGATGGCTCGACCCCGAATTTGTCCTTAAGCTGCTTTCTTACAAGGTCAAAATCCACCGGCGGCAAGAGCTCGCCCGGTCTGGTAGTGATAAAAGGCTCGTCCTTCAGGACCAGCTTCTGAAGCTTTTCAGGGAACCCGCCTTCCGGCTGTCCCATCATCCCCTTGAAGTAATCCACTACAGAGTCGGGATAAGCCAAATTCTTGCCTTTTTCGTAGATGTTTTCAGGAGTGAGGCCGTTCTGTACCATGAATATGCCCAGATCGCCAACCATCTTGGAAGAAGGTGTAACTTTGATGATATCGCCCACCATTTCGTTGACGCTCTTATACATTTCCTTCACTTCATCAAAACGGTGTCCCAGTCCGAAGCTCTCCACCTGCGGTTTCAGGTTGGAGTATTGACCGCCTGGGATCTCATATTTATAGATTTCTGCCGTAGTGGATTTCAGATCAGACTCAAACACCTCATAAACCGGTCGAACCGCGCTCCAGTAATCATCGATTTTCTGGATGGAGTCCGCATCTATGCCGGTATCGCGATCCGTATTCTTAAGTGCGGCAACCACTGAGTTCAGTGCCGGCTGGCTGGTCAGACCCGCCATGCTGTTGAAGGCGGTATCTGCGATATCCACACCCGCTTCAGCAGCCATCAGGATTGTCGAGACGCCGTTTCCGCTGGTGTCATGCGTATGGAGATGGATGGGTATGCCGATCTCTTCCTTCAACGCCTTCACCAGTTTGAAAGCCGCGTAAGGCTTCAGAAGGGCCGACATGTCTTTGATACCAAGGATATGAACACCCATTTTTTCAAGGTCCTTCGCCATGCGGACATAGTACTTCAGGGAATATTTATCCCTGCTCTCATCCAGAATATCACCTGTGTAGCAGATACAACCTTCCGCCACCTTACCTGAAAGCAGTACCTCATCCACAGCCACTTCAATTCCCTTCAGCCAGTTCAGGGAATCAAAAATCCTGAATACATCGATGCCGCCCTTCGCGGATTCCTTGATCAGCTCCCGGATCACATTATCCGGATAGTTGGTATAACCGACACCATTGGCTCCACGAATAAGCATTTGAAAAAGTACATTCGGCACTTTGCGCCGCATTGCCTCAAGACGCTCCCATGGGGATTCCTTAAGAAAACGGTAAGCAACATCAAATGTCGCACCGCCCCACATCTCCAGGGAAAACAGATCTTTACCCAGATGAGCAGTAGCCTTGGCGATTTTTTCCATATCCTGAGTCCGCACACGGGTCGCCATCAGGGACTGATGGGCATCCCGCATAGTGGTGTCTGTCAGCAGTAGCTTTTGCTGGTTTTGAATCCATTTGACCAGTCCATCCGCCCCATATTGGTCTAGAATCTGTTTGGTGCCATCCGGAGGCGTGCCCGATACCTTCGGGACTGAAGGAACATCAAAGGCTCTTTTTACCCCTTTGGTCTCGTTGACGACCTTCTCTCCTATATACCTGAGCACATGAAGCTCATCATCTGATTTCACTTCGATATCAAAAAGCTCCGGATTTTTTTCGATGAAGGACGTATCACACATCCCTTTCCGAAAAGTATCATGGTTCAATACATTGATCAGAAACGCCGTATTGGTCTTGACTCCACTGATTGCAATCTCGCGAATTGCTCGGATTGATTTTGCGATGGTATCATCAAATGTCCTGCTATGGGAGGTGACTTTAACCAGAAGGCTGTCATAATAGGGGCTGATGACCGATCCGGTGAACCCGTTGCCGCCGTCAAGACGAATCCCAAAACCTGAGCCGGTACGGTATACATCTATGCGTCCGGTGTCCGGAGCAAAATTGTTGCTGGGATCCTCTGTAGTGACCCTGCACTGGATAGCATATCCCCTAAGCGAGATATCACTCTGCTTACGGATACCGATCCTGTCTGAATTCAGAGCGAAGCCTTCAGCTACCAGAATCTGACTCTGTACGATATCAATGCCCGTAACCATTTCAGTGATGGTATGCTCAACCTGAATCCGCGGGTTCATCTCGATGAAAAAATGTTCGCCCTTTGCATCCACCAGAAACTCGACAGTTCCCGCATTCACATATCCCACGTGCCTGGCAATCTTCAGCGCATCCTCGCAGATAGCCTGACGCTGAGCCTCTGAGATTGAAAGTGCAGGAGTGAATTCGATGATTTTCTGATGCCGACGCTGAATCGAGCAATCCCGTTCGTAGAGATGTACAATATTCCCCTGCTTGTCTCCAAGCACCTGTACTTCAATGTGTTTGGGTCTCTCAATATATTTTTCGATGAAGATATCATCGATTCCAAATGCTTTTTTCGCCTCATTACGGGCACTTCGGTACTCGCTGATGACCTGATCTTCACTCCGAACAATCCGCATGCCTCGACCGCCGCCGCCGGCTGCAGCCTTAAGGATAACCGGATATCCGATTTCCGTTGCCAGCGTCTTTGCATCCTTCTCGGTATGAATCGGATGATCGATGCCTGGAATAACCGGAACACCCGCTTCAATTGCCATGAGCTTTGACTTGATCTTGTCTCCCATTTTTTCAATTACATCTCCGGGAGGTCCAATAAAGGCGATCCCTGCTTCTTCGCATTTAAGGGCGAATTCTGCATTCTCCGATAAAAATCCATAGCCGGGATGGATCGCATCCACGCCTTTTTTCTTTGCAACCTTTATGATTTCATCGATATTCAGATAGGTTTCGATCGGCCCCTTATTTTTCCCTATCAGATATGACTCGTCTGCTTTCATCCGGAAAAGAGAATTCTTATCCTCGGTCGAATAGATTGCAACCGTACGGATTCCCAGCTCATGGCAGGCTCGGAAAATCCGAATGGCAATTTCACCTCGGTTCGCTACCAGTACCCGTTTAAAACGCTTCATTCAATTCCCTCCTTATAAGTAGGTAAATATTATTTACCTTAACATCTGCATCTTTTTTATGACTATACCAGTTGATTCCCTATATATCAAGCTGTTTTTATATTATATTCCCCGTGCAATCTGTGTTTTTAACACGTACATAGGTAAATTATGTTTACCTATGTACGTGTTAAAGTGGTTTTCATCAAAAAAGGCCGCTCCCAATTCGGGAGCAGCCTCATAGACGACTTGATCGACCATCATTCAACCAATTTTTATCAACTCATACTCCCGCTTCCCCAGGCCTATCTCCTCACCGTAGGATAATTGAACGGATCCGAAGGAATGGGTGTGAAGCGCCTTGAATTTATCCTTGCAGTCCGGATCCGCTGCCTCTCCCAGACGGGAATGGCGATTGGCCACCGCATCGTTAACAAGGTCAAGACATGCCTGATCCAGAGCTACAGGATCATTTGAAGCAAGTATGCCGATATCTGCGACGATTGGAGCGTCACTCCAGGACGCACAGTCGCAATCCGGAGTGATATTCATCAGGAAGTTGATGTATCCAGTGCGTTCCTGTTTTCCGATCACCGCACCAAGAGCATACTCCGTCAATTTTTCAGTGAAATCAAGAAGCTCTGTATCCCAGTTCAGACGGAATGCCTTCACGGGACAATGGGACATACATTCGCCGCACCCGATGCATACCTGCCGGTCTACAACCGCCTTTGCCTCCGTCATCGCAATCGCCTGTGTCGGACATATCTCAGCACAAAGACCGCATCCAATGCATACTTTTGCATTCACGAATGGTCGGGTTGCATGCTGGTCCTGCTTCCCCTTCGGAGTGGCACAGCCCATAGCCAGATTCTTAATTGTGCCTCCAAAACCTGCCATTTCATGTCCTTTGAAGTGGGAAAGAACCAGCATCGACTGAGAATCTGCGATTGCACCGGCAATTCGGGCTTTTTCAAAATGCTTCTGTCCGATATGCACCGTGCGTTCATCTCCGCCGCTCAGGCCGTCAGCAATGATGACCGGCGCTCCTGTAACAGCATAGTCAAACCCGTGAAGCACCGCCGTTGTGATATGATCCACACCATTGGATCGTTTTCCGGTGTAAAGCGTATTCGTATCTGTCAGGAACGGATTTCCTCCTGCCTCTTTTATCTTATCGACGATCTGACGTACAAAAACAGGACTTATGAATCCATCATTGCCTATCTCACCAAAATGCAGCTTAATGGCGGTTGTCTCACCTTTATTGATTATCGATGAAAAACCGGCCGCATCAAAAATACGCTGAATTTTCTGGATTTTGCTTTGCTTGGGGCCTTTCGCCCTGAAATCAGTGAAGTATACCTTGCTGGCCATAAGAACCCTCCTGCTTACTTGTTTCATCAGACTTATTATACCTTATCTGCAGGCTATTCATAAAGAATCACAAAATAAGGGACCGTCTCATAACAGGAATAAATTCCCTGTTAGGGATGGCCCCATTCATTTTTTGTCATCGCGAGCTTAGCGTGGCGATCTCTCCCTTGTCTTATCGAAGTGAATTCAACGACTCCAAGGTAGAGATTGCCACGTCGGCTCATGCCTCCTCGCAATGACAATCAAAATAAACTTTGTACCTATCGAAATACTCAGAATTCCAACTTTTCATCAATATAGGCAATCAGCTGATCCATAGGCATACGAACCTGATCCATGGTATCACGATCCCGAATTGTAACGCAGTTATCTTCCAGAGAATCAAAATCAAAAGTTATGCACAACGGCGTTCCGATCTCATCATGACGGCGGTAACGTTTACCGATGCTTCCCGTCTCATCGTAATCCACCATGTATCGCTTCGCCAGCTTTTGGTACAGCGCCGTCGCCGGTTCACTGAGTTTCTTAGTCAGCGGCAGCACAGCCGCCTTGAAGGGCGCCAGCGCAGGATGGAAGCGCATGACCGAACGGGTAGTGCCATCCGGCAGCTCCTCTTCATCATATGCATCGATCAGGAATGCCAGGGTGACACGATCGGCTCCCAGGGAAGGTTCGATGCAGTAGGGAACAAATCTTTCATTCGTAACCGGGTCGATATAGGTCAGATCTTCCCCGGAATGCTGCATGTGCGCCTTAAGGTCGAAATCCGTACGGTCCGCAATTCCCCACAGCTCCCCCCAACCGAATGGAAAGCGGTATTCAATGTCCGTTGTGGCATTGGAGTAATGGGAAAGCTCCTGTGCCTCATGATCCCGAAAACGCGCGTTTTCCGGTTTTACACCCAGACCTGTCAGCCAGTCCATGCAGAACTGCTTCCAGTAACCGAACCACTCAAGATCCGTTCCGGGTACGCAGAAGAATTCAAGCTCCATTTGTTCGAACTCCCGTGTACGGAAAGTGAAGTTGCCGGGAGTGATTTCATTACGGAAGGATTTTCCGATCTGGCCAATCCCGAAGGGCACTTTTTTACGGCTGGTCCGTTGAACGGCTTTGAAATTTACAAATATTCCCTGAGCGGTCTCCGGTCTCAGAAACACCGTGGTGCTTGAGTCCTCAACAACCCCCTGATGGGTTTTGAACATCAGGTTGAACTGCCGTATAGGAGTGAAATCATGCTTTCCGCAGTTAGGACATGGAATGGTCTTCTCAGAAATGAAGGTTTCCATCTGTGGAACGGTCCAGCCGTCCGCAGTTTTCTCAGGTTCCTCGGAAGCCTTGTAGAAATCCTCTATGAGTTTATCCGCCCGGTAACGGGTCTTGCAAGCCTTGCAGTCCATCAGCGGATCGTTGAAACCTCCGACATGACCTGAAGCCACCCAAACCTGAGGATTCATTAGAATAGCCGTGTCAACCCCCACATTATAAGAGGATTCCTGGATGAATTTCTTCCACCAGGCCTTTTTCACATTGTTCTTCAGCTCAACACCCAGGTTGGCATAATCCCACGTATTGGCCAAGCCGCCATAGATATCGGAGCCCGGAAACACAAACCCTCTGTTTTTACTGAGTGATACGATCTTATCCATTGTCTTTTCAACTGCCATATTGATTCTCCTCTCTCGAAATACATTAAACACTGTCGAATTTGATTTTCCGGGTACAAAAAAAGAGTCCTCCATCCCTTATAAAAAGGGACGAAAGACTCCGCGGTTCCACCCTTGTTGATGCCCGCTGGGCACCCACTTTGTTGCATAAGGCTCTAAAGCGCCCTTCCCAAGCATGAATGCACCGGTTCTCACCAATCCCGGCTCTCTCAAGCATCCATAACACGGTACTCTTCTTCGTCACTGCCTGCCATGTTTAATTTGAGTCATTCTATCACAAACAAAACGGTTCCGTCAACTGACTTAGTGATCCTGACGCTCTTCATCGGATTCTTTTATTTCAATATCGATTCCCTCTTCTTCGCTGAGGATTTCTTCTTCTACTTCTTCTTTTGTTTTGCTGAGACGGGTCTTGATCTCATCAACCCGTGACTTGACTGTCTGAATCGTGTCTTCAGTCATATCCTTGATGTCGATGATGCTGCCGTCATCCTTGACGATCTTGAGCTGGTAGCCAGCGACGAGTGATGCGATGATAGCGGCCACAGTAGCAGGTGTGAAGAAAACAGCGCCAAGGGCTCCTGCTACAATCGGGATATCGACTGCTGATTTCCCTTCCTTTTCAAGAGTGATCCGTGTCAGATTTCCCTTCTTGATCAAAGACTTCAGGGTATCCATGATTTCATTGCCCATTTCAGTGAAGTTATCGCCTATTCCCTTTTGCTTCCGGGATTCCAACAGGATGATTGCTTCAACTGGATCTCCGCCGGTGGCCTCTAATGCCTCTTTCGCATCCTTGTAGGAAACATCCGCCCGTTCTCTTACCTGATCAATCATTTCCAGTGTAATCATAGGTAATCTCCTCCGATTCATTCGTTTTTTAAAAGATCAAGACTTTTGAATGGCCTTTCTGTCAAGTGTGCTCTGATGTACTGTCTGTTCAGCCAAAGGGCTTTTGCCAACAAAGAACGGCTGATCCGGGTCTGCATGATGGTGGTCAGGGATGCTTCCGATAAGAACCTGAGAAGTCTGGTAAAAACCTCATCCGCTTCTATGGTTTCAATCCCTTCACTGCAGCCGGGACATACAAGCCCCCCTTCTACCGCGCTAAAAAACCAATTTCCGCCTGTATAGGGTTCACCGCCGATGACACAGGAATCCAACCGTGGCCGGATTCCACTGAGCAGGAACACCTTTAGCTCAAATGCCGCTCTAAGTCTATTATAACCATTATCCATGGTTTTAATCAAAGATAAACTTTCCAGAAGCAGATCAAATAACCGATTATTGGTCTGATTCTCCTGAATTACAGCTTCAGTCAGCTCCAGGAGATAGCTCCCCAGCGACAGCCGGTCAAGGTTTTCACGGAGTATATAATGGGATTCCGTGATCTGTGCCTGATTCAGCCTCCATGTATCCTTGGTTCTGCTGAATGAGAATTCTCCGTAGACGAAGGGGTGAGCCACTGACATCAGCCGCGAGCGTGGATTACGGGCACCGTTGGCAATTGCCTGTATCTTACCCGCTTTCCGGGTGAATAAAACCAGACTCACATCCGATTCTGTAATTTTTTTTCTGCCCAGCACGATAGCATCGGTTTCAAGATACATGACCTCTACTCGTTTCGGAAGCCGTAGTTTTTCAGCAGCCCTTCATTGTCACGCCATCCGCTCCGAACTTTTACATGAAGCTGCAGGAACACCTTGGTTCCAAGCAGCGCCTCCATGTCCTCTCGTGCGCTTTTCCCGATGCCTTTGAGCTTTCGCCCCTGTTTCCCGATGATGATCCCCTTGTGGGAATCCTTCTCACAGACTATCACCGCACTGATATCGATGATCCGACCATCCGGCCGAAGCTTCATCTGCTCTATTTCGACCGCTATCCCATGAGGAATTTCCTCTTCCAGGTACATAAGCGCTTTTTCTCGGATAAGTTCCGCTACAAGAACTCTTTCCGGCTGGTCCGTCACCATGTCAGTTGGGAAGTAGGCAGGTCCCTCCTCCATGTAATCCTTAATGCGCTTCATCAGGGGGTCTACATTCTCATCTTTCACTGCAGAAAGCGCAAGGACCTCTTTGATGAACGGCATGGCTGCATAAGTGTCATAAAGCTTCTTGAATTTGTCCGGTGCGATGAGATCGAGCTTGTTGATGATCAGAATGACAGGAGTTTTCACATGCTCCATCATTTCCAGAATGTAACGGTCTCCAGGCCCTATTTCCGGAGATTCATCCATCATAAGCAGGATCAGGTCCACTTCGTTGAATGTGCGTGTCGCCGAATCCACCATGAACTGCCCCAGCTTGTGCCTTGGCTTATGGATTCCCGGGGTGTCCAGGAATACGATCTGACTCTCATCATCATTATAGATACCCTGTATGCGGTTACGGGTGGTCTGGGGTTTATCTGTTGTAATTGCAATCTTTTCGCCAACCAGACGGTTGAGAAGAGTCGATTTGCCGACGTTTGGACGTCCGACTATCGTTACGAATCCTGATTTAAATGCCATGATTTGCTCCTTCCAGCAGGTTACTCCCCGTGAAACTCAGGGGCAACAGATCTCCTAAACGATGTACTTCTTTTTTCTGTGAATTCCAGAGGATTATTTCCATTTCAGGGTTCCCGAATTCAATCAGGACCTGACGGCACATTCCGCAGGGGGTCGGGAAATCATCCTGACCAGTCACCAGCGCCAGTGCCTTGAACGAATTCTGACCGGCCGATACGGCCTTGAAGACCGCAACACGCTCGGCACAAATGGTCGCGCCATATGAGGCATTCTCAATATTCACACCGGTGAATACTTCGCCGCTTTCCGTAAGGAGTGCAGCCGCGACTCGGTAATGGCTGTATGGGGCATATGCGTACTTGATCGTATCATTTGCTATTTGAATCAGTTGATCGTGTGTCATGTGTCTCTCCTATCATCAGTTGCTTCATTTGAACTCAATGTTTTTTTTGGTCGGGAAAATTTCTACCCAGAGTTTTCCAGGCTTCATCATCAGAGGGGTACCATCGACCAGACTGTAAACTGTAGGTGTTTCCGGGCTTTTCTTTGTCCACGTGATTGGCCAGTATTCACCGGCGCTGCAGTAGAATCCGGTTCCGTCTCCCACCAGATCCACATCCAGACGGCCTTCTGAATCAATGACCCGGTGGTCCGCTTTCTGTATTATAAGGTTCTCAGCGTACAGAGGTTCCTGTGTCGTCTCATCCAGATGAGGTTTGCCGTTGACCGACCGCATCATGCGCGAATCAGCCTGAGAAACGCTGAATACAGGGGTGTAGCCGGTGGAATCACCCTTCCCCGGGCCCTTAAAATGCAGATCCACCTGACTGAAAGCCGTGCCGCCTGTGGGTGTATCCTCATTACTGAATGTCTGGGGTATGCTGTCCCATTCCGTTTTATACTTCCGTGCAACCGCAGCGTTGCGAATCGCCTCGGGACTGGTGTACATATTGTGCGGCGCCTTCTTGTGGCTCTTACGCCAGAAGGTCACTCTCCCCTCACGAAGGGCGTCAATATCAGCGATACCCTGCTTCCTGACATCACTCAGGGCCTGGGTGCTTCCTCCAACATGGACATAGTATGCATCATACTCCATGGCCTTCTCAATAAAATAGGGTCTTGCGCTCCGGACCGGACCGATTATCTCTGGGTCCTTACTTTGGAAGATCGCCATATACCGGGTTATTTCACCTTCCGCCATTGCCTCTATCACTACATCCGCTTCTGAGAGTCCGGCCTGGGGCCTTGCCTTTACCTGATTATCCAGCATTACAGCTATCGGCCGTCGGAATTTCGCTTGATCATCCAGCGGCAATCCATTGAGCAATGAACCCACTTCAGGGATAACAGGCTCAGGTTCCGGCGGAGGAGGCTGTACCGGTGTTTCCGTGGATACTGTCTCTTCAGGTATTTCAGGACTCCCTGTAATCCCGCATCCCGGGAGCATCAGAATCAATAGGGCTGCCGCAATCAACAACATCAGTTTTCTCATTCGTTCCCTCATCTTAGAAATAAGATTTTGTAGGCCAGCAGAGTCATCAGCGAGCCTAAAAGGCCTCCTGCGACTATTTGGAACAAATTATGGATCCTTGCCTCATAACGGCTTTGGGCAACCAGCAGTGCAATCAGTGACGCCATCAGGACAACAATCGGATTGCTCGACTCCATTATTATGAAGGTAAGCATCGAAAACGCAAGAGCCACATGACCGCTGGGAAAACCCCCTCGGAAGTAGCTGTCTGAACCGGTTCTGAATTTTACAAAAATAACTGTGATCATGACCAGCAGAAGCACGATGAAAATCTGATGGGTCGTGACGGCTCTGATGCTCTGAACCGTCTGCTTGGATTGGGCCATGAGCTTATCGACGAATACCAGATATCCGATCAGCGTTGCGTTGACCGCAGAAATCAGTACTGCCCCCGCAGCTACGTTCTTGGCGATTTTTGCCAGTTCGTGATACTCGCGGGTGAAAAGATCGATAGCGGACTCTATGGCTGTATTGATCATTTCAGTCACAAAAACCAGCGTGACACAGAAGGTTAGAGCCATGATCTCCGTACGGCTCAGCGCAAAATTGACTCCCAGCAGGATAAGCAGGATCGATATGAGCAAATGGATCCGCATATTCCGTTGAGTCCTGAGAGCGAATATGACCCCGTCCAGTGCATAGTTGAAGCTGTCGATCATTTTACGTACCGGCATATCAATCCCTCGTCAGCTGCATGACATTGAGTATATCCTTTTCATGAGCCTGCATGTCCGATGTCCGCTCTTCAGTATCGTGATCATAACCCAATAGATGAAGCATACTGTGTACAGTAAGGAATCCGATCTCCCGTTCAAGGGAATGACCGTACTCATCAGCCTGCTCCCTGGCTTTTTCCAACGATATCACAATATCACCCAGTGCGGCGTTGCGAACAGCAGCCAGCTCTTCCTTGCTGTTGAATTGAGGGAAGGAGAGCACATCGGTTACTTTATCGATTTGGCGGTGATCCCTGTTGATCTCACGGATACCTGCATTGTCTACCAACAGGATACTGATTTCAAGATCTGTCGTGACACCTTCAATCTCAAGACTCTTCAATACCGCATCCTTGATGAGGGACTCGAACGGATGAATATCAGAAAAGAGTTCCTGTTCATTATCGATGATCAATTCCACGGCATTCATTCCTCCTGTGTGATTGCTTTGATTTCAGGGTATTGGATCCGCTCGTGATACACGCCGGCCAAAATCGCTTCAAATCGTTCAGCAATAGTCGTCAGATCAGAAAACGTCAAGGGACTCTGTGACAGTTGACCGGTTGTAAGCTTCTCTTCAAACACCTTTGCAATCATTGACTTCACGGATTCAGTCCTTATATCCGGCAGGCTTCTCACGGCCGCTTCCACTGAATCAGCAAGCATGATGATTGCCGCCTCTCGGGTTCTGGGTGTTTTTCCGCTATAGGAATACTTATCCGTATCCAGGTCGCCCGCTTCAGCTTCCAGAGAAGCCTTATGATAGAAGTAGCGGATCAGTGTGTTTCCGTGGTGCTGTTCTATTATGTCCATGATTTCTCTGGGCAGGTGGTATTCCGCTGCCAGCCTTAAACCGATTTCAACATGGTCGCGGATTAGCTTGGCACTGATTTCAGGAGACAGCGAATCATGAGGATTATAGCCGCCCAGCTGATTCTCCACAAAATACTGCGGAGTTTTCATCTTCCCGATGTCATGATAGAACGAACCGACTCTCGTCAGAAGCGCATTGGCACCGATTGCGTGTGCTGCGGATTCACTGAGGTTTCCCACCAGAATACTGTGATGGTAGGTGCCTGGCGCTTCTACAAGAAGCTTCTTCAAAAGAGGATGACTCGGATTTGAGAGCTCGAGCAGTGTGATTGGAGTAAGAATCTTGAATCCTATCTCCCATACAGGCATGGAACCAAGCAACAGAATGGAACTGACGATTCCGGCGATTCCAGTAAAGGCTCCCCTGTAGAGCAGGTCCTGGAACCCGTCTCCCGAAGCGAATCCCATCCCGAATACCAATAACACACCCACCACAGAGCCTGCGAGTCCTGCCAGAAAAAGCGAGCTCCTTTGCTCAGCCCGCCTGATACTGATCGCAGAGGAAAAGCCGGCGAACCAGTAAAGCACCGCCAGGCTGGGATCAACTTTAAAGAAGGCTGCTATCAGCAGACAGAGAAATGCGTTCAGGATGGCAGCTGTTCTGAAATCCACCAGAAGTGTCACCAGCATGGGAAAAAAGCCGAAAGGATAGAGCCAGGGCGATATGCCTTTGCTTAATAATGCGATTCCAAGCATCGATACCATCAGGATGCCTATCAGATAGATCAGGCGAGGTTCTCGCAGGATCCCCCCCTGACTGTAGAAGTACGCGGTAAGATAGATCACGGCAAGAAAAATCAGCAGGGCGGCACCCAGGAGCTGAAGACTTCGTTCGCCGGACTCCTGCACCAGCATGTCCGCTTCAAGCAGAAGATTGATATGACTTTCATTAAGAAGAGTCCCGGCAGAGGCGATTACTGCACCTTTGGAGATCATCACCGGTTCAACGGCATTTCTGGCTTCTTCTTTACGGAGTTCTGTCACCTTCTGGTCCACGAACCGATTGGATCTAAGCAGCTTGGAAGCTGCACGTGCTCCGAATGATCGTATTGGACCCTTATATTCTCTGAGTGTATCTACGGCCTGAGATATTTTTGTCTTTTCAACCTCTAATTGGCTGTCCGTGACACCATTCGCAAGACTCTGACTCAGAAGATCTGTCAGATCCTGCTGAAGTGCAGTGATTATTCTCAAATTTGTTTCAGCCAACGCCTCCGCTTCAGCCTTTTCAAATTGAAAGCCGCCGGTAAAAGAAGTATCCATCAGCAGCGCAGTCACCAGTTCAGGATCCTCAGGGAATGCCTCAAGAGCATTTCTGACGGCG
The DNA here is from genome assembly GCA_964511875.1 of uncultured Peptostreptococcaceae bacterium. GTDB lineage: Bacteria > Bacillota > Clostridia > Peptostreptococcales > Acidaminobacteraceae > CAZEHS01. Next base: position 1,720 of record CAZEHS010000010.1, on the reverse strand, counting down.
GTAAATACGCGATCAAGTTCTTTCTTTACCTCTATGAGGATGACAGGCTCCACGTATTCTACGGGAAGAATTGATTTCAGCGCCTGTTCCTGAAGATTTTCAGTACTTTCGGCATCCACTATGGCCTTTGAGGCAATAAGTGTTTCTTTTGTGATTTCACCGGCATGATAACGGTATTTACCCTGGTCAAGATTAAGTGAGAAAAACGTCAGCACACATCCGCTGCAGGCCAGGATAAACAAGATGATCAGGATACGTGTCGAAAAGAATTTTCTTGCACCCCCTGAATTCCAACGGTATTTCATCATAGCCTTACCTTCTGTGTGTGACGTTTGGCTTTTCCTTCTTTTCATAGGAATCATAAGCAGTGATTATCCGCTTGACTAACCGATGCCGCACTACATCCTGCTCCGTAAGAGCTACAAAACCGATTTCGGAAATATCCTTAAGAACTTCAAGAGCATTCACAAGACCGCTTATCTTTCCATCCGGCAGATCCTGCTGCGTGATATCCCCGTTGACCACTACCTTTGATCCATATCCGAATCTGGTCAGGAACATCTTCATCTGGTTGATTGTGGTGTTCTGAGCTTCATCCAGTATGATAAAAGCATTATCAAGGGTTCTTCCCCGCATATATGCCAAAGGGGCGACTTCAATAAGACCCTTCTCCTTGTACATCAGGTAGGTGTCCATGCCAAGTATTTCGTAAAGGGCATCATAAAGAGGACGAAGATACGGATCCACCTTGCTTTGCAAGTCCCCTGGCAGGAAGCCCAGATTTTCGCCGGCTTCTACAGCAGGCCTGGTAATGATGATCCGGCTCACTTCCTGATTCTTGAATGCCCGTACTGCCATCGCTACCGCCAGGAACGTCTTGCCTGTTCCAGCCGGTCCGATGCCGATGGTGACGTCCCTTTTCATGATGGACTGGTAGTACACATGCTGACCTGAGGTTTTAGGCTTGATCAGACGACCCTTGCTCGTGACACAGATTACCTGGTCCAAAAGCTCAATCAGTTTTTCCGTCTTTCTCTCCAAACCAAGTTGGATTGCATAGTCAACCTTATGCTCATCCAGTTTTTCTCCGGAACGCAGGAGCTGGAGCAGATCCCTCAAAAGCTTCTCAACGGCTTCCACCTGTCCCGCAGGACCCCCGATGGTGATCTCGCCATCCCGGGAGTTGATTTGAACTCCGAAAGCGTCTTCGATTTTCCTGACATTGACGTCAAGATTCCCAAAAAGTGTTCGTAATACCGAAAGGTTATCTATTTCTATTCGTTTTACCGTATTAGCTGCCAAAAGCAAGACCCCCGTCACCCTGTTCAACTGATACAGGGAAATTTCTTTCCCTTCATTTTATCACAGTTGTGTAGAATGGCTCACATTTATCCTGCCAAAAAACGAAAAACCGTCCGGTTTACACCGGACAGCTTGGGTGCTGTGTGCTAAGACAGAAGCGATTTGACCATATCTGATATCGTCTTACCATCTGCTCTGCCAATTACCTGAGGCATGACAGTCGATACGACCTTGCCCATATCCTTGACGGATGCAGCTCCTGTATCCTGAACAGCTTTCAGAATGATAGCTTTCAATTCCTCAGCAGTCAGGGGTTCCGGCAAATAAGCCATAAGGATTTTAATCTCATCCCGGGCTTGGTCCGCCAGATCAGCTCGGCCACCTTTTTCAAATTCCTCAATGGCGCCTTTTTTCTGTT
>CAZEHS010000009.1:0-57667 GCA_964511875.1 uncultured Peptostreptococcaceae bacterium | reverse complement strand
ATGAGATTTGCTCAGGTGACCTCAAAGTGGGATCGAAATCAGTATTTGATATTGTGTTTCTTCTTATACGCAATATGTGATATGAATTCTGACATGATCGTTGCCGCTGCAAGTGAGGTGATATTGCCGACATCATATTGCGGCGCAACCTCGACCATATCATAGCCTATGATGTTCATATCCTTCAGGCCTCTGATGATTTCCAACGTTTGAGCTGACGTGAAGCCGCCGATCACAGGCGTTCCTGTTCCAGGCGCGCAGGATGGATCGAGAAAGTCGATGTCAAAGGTAAGGAATGCCTTTGAATCGCCAACACGCTTCTTGATTCGCGAAACGATCTCTTCTGATGACATTTTATGGCATTCGACTGCTGTCATAGCCTCATATCCCAGCCCGCTTGAATGCTTGATATCCTCTGGGCCATAAAGCCCTTCCCGTATTCCGACTTGAATTGATTTGGATGTATCAACGAGTCCTTCTTTGGCTGCATGGTAAAAAGGCGTCCCATGACCATAGGGTTTTCCGAAGTATTCAGGAATCGTATCATAGTGCGAGTCGAAATGAATCAAGGCAACAGGGCCATTGGCTTTATGACAAGCTCTCAATTGAGGGAGTGTTACACTATGATCTCCACCCATGGCAATTGGAATGATACCTTTTTCGAAAAAGGGCAGCATCCCCTCCGTAATAAGCTCAAATGATTCTTCGATATATCCGGGTACAGTGCTTAAATCGCCATAGTCTACGCCTGAACAATGATCAAAAATATTGACTTCATGAACCGGATTGTATGGCTTGCAGGCAAGAACGGACATTTCTCTGATTGATGAAGGACCGAATCTGCTTCCAACTCTGAATGATACACATGTGTCGTAAGGTATGCCCATCACAGCGAAATCAATGTCGTCTGTTGTAACGACATGATGCAGCCTCATGAATGTCTTAATACCTGAAAAGCGTGGTGATTTTAGAGAATTGACGGTTTTATATTTAATGATCATGCACCTCTCTTTTGATAGATTGTTTGACAAAGATACTAACGGATCGCGCGGATGTCACCTATTTCGACTGCCGTTGCATCATCGAGTACTGCAATCAGCTCTATATAGCGATCAAATTTAGGATCATCAATATTCTCATTGCAAGTGACTGCACGGGTTCTGCCATACTCCCAATAGAAGTCATGATCCTTGCCGTTAACGATTTGCACTAGTGCCCAGGCAGACCAATGTGCGTTTACCAGGAACTTGTTGATTAGGACCCGTGCACGCTGCTCCTCCGTAAGCTCACCGCCAAAATACGTTTTAAGGAAAAGGTCCTCGTGCTCACTTTTTAGAGGGTTTTCTACAAAAACACAGGCCATATCGAAATAAGGATCATTCATACCGCCGTACTCCCAGTCAATAACGCGCATTACTTTGCCATCGTACATGAAGTTTTCTGCCAGTGTGTCATTATGGCATGGGACTAGCTTGGGTGGATTTGCCTTGTAAGCTGCTTCAATCTTTGCAATCCGATCTGCGATTCTGTCCCAAACGTCATATCTCTTATCAAAACCATGTGCTTTAAGGATTTCAATGAATTCCTCAATTTTAGCGATTGGATTCAATGTGCTTGCGAACTCCATACCACTGTCGTGATATTTTTTCATAATCTCGGCTGCTTTCGTGACAACATGGGGATTCGTATTGAAATCCTCTGGATGCATAGTAGCGGCATCAATGAATTCTACGAGCTGAGAACCGGTCTTTGAATCGTAATAATAAATCTCCGGGGCGATGCCTAAACTTGCCATTTGGGAAGCATTATGCTTTTCGGCAGGGCGGTTAATGTATTTAGCTGTACCAGGCCCAGCGACACGTACTGCGATTGAGGTATCATCACCAGTAACAACTTTGAAGTTCTTGTTTGTTAGACCGCCAGGCATAATCTCGATGTTGACAATTTCCTGACCGGTTGCAGTCTTTACTAAATTAACCAGGCGAAGAAAGTCCGGGATTTCCCGAGGTTGAATCACGTTTCCAAACACATACAAATTATCATTTTTCATAGTACAATCCCCCTTTTTTAATGGTGCCCATTTTGCGGCGATTACTGGTTCTTGAGCTCACGCAGGTGAATAACCTCAGCATAGATTGCATTTTTATTCTAAACCTTTGTGTAACACATAAGTCAACAAGGCATTTTCAGAATGATTCATACTATTTTTCCTGCCAGATGCAATCCCATTTCGTAGGATAACGCTTGCACGGCCCTTTCTTTAGTGCTATCATATTATTAACTAAATTAAATACAGTTTAACAGCGACAATCAGAGACGTCAATAAATATTCAACATATGTTAACGTGATTAAACACTCGGCACGGTAACGAAGATAACTGTGAACAATCATTTGTAAGCGGGAGGCAGGCGTGTTAAGAAACTGGTGCAAAGAGTATACGGATTTATCAGATGAAGACATAAGAAAGCTGGAGTCCATTGAAGATGTTCTTCAAATGATTGCAGAGCTTGTGAAAGCGGATGTATTTATCGACTGCTTAACTCGGAACCGTGATGTTGCAATTGTTGTTGCAGAAGCAAAACCCTACTCGGGCAATTCACGATATAAGCATAGTGTGGTTGGACAAATCGCTTTAAGGAAAAATGAACCGGCGGCATTAAGAACTCTAGAGATAGGCCTGGAGACGAAGGATTTAAGGGCTGTTACTCAGGAAAACATCGTTGTGAAGCAAAATGTCGTACCAATCAAAAATGCTTCCGGCAAAGTGATCGGTGCACTCATCATAGAGACAGACATAACAGATACGGCCGAATATAACCCGCATATGGAAATCCTCTCTGAAACGGCAGAACAACTGACACAGAGCCTGATAAATTTCAGAGCGATAGAGAGTGATGAAACGATTTCTTCTCATCTCAATGACGCATTAGTCATGTTCAATGACACTGGAATGGCGATCTTTGCCAATGCCGTTGCAGAGGATCTGTATAGTAGATTGGGGTATAAGGATACAATCGTTGGAATTCATTATGATAATCTTGTACTGGATGAGAAAAAGTTCAACAGGATCATTTCAGAACAAAACGTTTGTGTTTCAGAGATCGATATCAGCGAGCTTGTACTTCAGGTGAAATACGTTGTGAACAGAAAGAATAGGCAAGTCATTGGACTCACCATGCTGATCAAGGAGATAACCGATCTGAAGGAAAAGGAAAAAGAACTGATCGTCAAGGCTGTTGCAATAAAAGAAATACACCATAGGGTAAAGAACAATCTTCAAACAATAGCCAGTCTTTTAAGACTTCAATCCAGAAGAACAAAAAACGATGAGGTAAAAAAGCACTTCAACGAAAGCATTAATAGAATCATGTGCATTGCGGTAACCCATGAGATCTTATCTCAAAATGGGGTGGATGAGGTTGATATAAAAACCATTATCACAAAAATAAAAGATAATGTTTTGAATTGTTCCATGTTTCCAAATCAGAACATTTGCGCTGAAATCAAAGGGGATAGTTTCGAGGTTGACTCGGATCGGTCGACATCCATAGCACTTGTGATCAATGAGCTTCTTCAAAATTCACTTGAACACGCATTCATTGACAGGGATGAAGGATGTATTGAGATAGTCATACAAAAGGGAGCAATGTACTCAAGTATTTCTGTTATGGATGATGGCTGTGGATTTGATGTCAAATCATCAAGGACAGAAAGCTTGGGGCTTAACATTGTTCAAAGTGTTATCCATGACAAGCTGAATGGCAGCTTTAATATTGTATCCAGTGAAAAAGGGACAAAAATCGTATTTGATTTTGAGAACAAAGATATTGAAGACAAAGGATTTTCGAATGTGAGGAGGGTTCTATGAGTCAGCTAAGAGTCGTTCTGGTAGAGGATGATCCCATTTCAAGAATGGATATAAAGGAAATGCTGGAAGAAGAGGGCATATTAACAGTGGGGGAATGTGGAGATGGACTGACAGCGGTGAATCTTATTCGAACACTTAAGCCGGATTTGGTCATCATGGACATTAAAATGCCAGTTATGGATGGGATTGAGGCCGCCCGGATTCTTAATGGAGATAAAATCGCACCGGTGCTGATGCTTACTGCGTATAGTCAGGATGAACTCATCGAAGAAGCGAAGAAAGCAGGTGTTTTAGCTTATTTAGTCAAGCCGATCAACAAGCAGAACCTGATTCCGGCATGCAAGATAGCGGTTTCAAGATACAATGAATTTGAAGTATTAAGGGATGAACTCACTGATTTACAGGAAGCGATCGATGCTCGAAAGCTGCTAGAAAAAGCGAAGGGATTATTGCAAAAGAGGTACTCGATTGATGAAGAAAGTGCATTTAAAAGAATCAGGCAGATCAGCATGAATCAGAGAAAACCAATGAAAGAAGTTGCATCGGCAATCATCATCACGTTGGAATAAAATGCTATTGACTGTTTAAATATAATCTGATATTTTGTACCTATACATTTTTAAAGACCTGTCCGATGATGCACAGATCTTTATGAAGGCGATGAAGCCTCGAAGTCCAGTTTATAGCTGGGCTTTCGAGGCTTTTTTTTATTTGATTCGATAATGGAGGTGGACTTTTGGAAGATTTAAATCCCTACGGGAAGCAAAGGATCATCCAGGAATACGTTCCTGGGAAACAGGTCACCCTGAGTCATGTCATAGCCTCACCACTCAAGGACATTTATCAGAGGCTCGGCATCGATGAGAGTGGGGCGATTGGGATAGCGACACTTACACCAAGCGAAACCGCAATTATTGCAGCAGATATCGCTACCAAAGCAGCAGCTGTCACCATCGGTTTTTTAGATAGATTTACCGGGTCATTGGTGATCACAGGAGATGTGGCCAGTGTGGAGGCTGCACTTATTGGGATAAACGAAACGCTCGAAAAACTGTTAGGCTTTACCCCTGCCAGGATCACGAAAACATGATGAAGTCGCGCGTAATGATTCTTGGGGCCACAAGTTCGGGGAAATCGACACTTGCAGCCGCTATCAACGGCGCAAGCGGCGTCGTTAAAAAAACCCAGGAGGTTATCTATGAAGCCCACACCATTGATACGCCGGGGGAGTACTTGGAAAATCCTAAAATGTACAGATACATCATATCAACGGCTCAAAACGCTTCGACTGTGATATTCGCTGTAGACCAGTCGAGAAAGCGATGTGTATACCCTCCGGGCTTTGCCAGCTGCTTCACTTGCAGAGTGGTCGGCGTGGTTACGAAGGCCGATGATGGGGCAGACAATCGGGACTGGTGCCTGGAACAGCTGAAAATGATGGGCGTAAAAGAACCCTATTACATCGTTTCAGTAAAAGAGAACCTGGGAGTTGAAGCACTTAAGGAAAACATTTTTGGCAGCAGATAAGTGATGAAGATCAAGGAGAGAAAAGATGAAAATGGACCCAATTCGTGCGAACGTACTGGCTGTCAAGCTGATTCCCAATGTGGACTCAGAAATGGCAAAACAGTTGAATCTGGAACCGGGACATAAAAGCTTAGGCCTTATAACAACAGATATTGATGATGTAGCATACACGGCATTGGATGAAGCAACAAAAAAAGCGGATGTGAAGGTTGTCTATGCTAAATCCATGTATGCAGGTTCAGCAAATGCGTCCACAAAATTTGTCGGGGAATTCATCGGGATCCTGGCGGGTCAAAACCCCGCTGAAGTACGAAGCGGAATGAATGCAGCCATTGAATTCATTCAAAATGATGCCTGCTTCTATAGCGCTAATGATGATGATACGGTACCTTTTTATGCGCAAACGATCAGCCGTTCGGGCTCATACCTTTCCGGTGTGGCAGGGGTGCCGGAAGGAGCAGCGCTTGCCTATTGCATAGCGCCTCCCCTCGAAGCGATGGTTGCACTGGATGCCGCGCTTAAATCAGCAGATGTTAGACTTGCGGCATTTTATGGTCCTCCGACGGAAACGAACTTCGGAGGGGCGCTATTGACGGGATCTCAGTCAGCGTGCAAAGCTGCGTGCGAGGCGTTCAAAAATGCAGTGATCCAAGTGGCGGAGTTTCCCAAGGAGTATTAAGGGGTGAGGCTATTGAGAATTGTGACTGAGATTGAGTTGAGAGATTTGTATAAGATTCAGCCTTTTCAAGATTATATGCTGGAGGAAGGAATAAGATTGACTCCAGCAGCGCAGCAATTCATCTCAGATAGAAGGATTAATCTCATGCGGGCAGGAGCACAGAAACGCGGCGGTCTGAAACCAGAAGACCAGACCCATATCAAAGGAGATTCACTCGTTAGAAAAAACCACAGCACCATTAAATTCAGAGGGAAAATCGACAGTACTGAAGCAGAATTCTTATTGGCAATCACTGAAATGGATGAAAGAAAGCAGAGGGAACTGGCAGAAGAACTCAGGATAATCGCCCGATATCTTCGCAAGGTGCAAAAGGCGGAGGCCACAACCGAAGAGCTGAGCTTCATCGATTTCTATGGATGGAATCCAGATGAGGTCAGAGAAAAATCCCATCAGCCGGAAAAACATTTCGGTGTGAAGCATTTTTTCCCAAAGGCAGAACATGGAAGGGAAATGGCGGTGCTCAATCGTTTAAGAACACAGCTCAGAGAACTTGAACTCTCTGCTATCGATGCCCTTTGGAATGAGACAGCTGGGTGTGCGGATCGAGGCGATATCATTCTTTCATTGAATCGGTTAAGCAGTATTCTATACATCATGATGTGCCGTTTGATGGGAGGGACGTATGTCAGATAGCATGGAACAATTCACAGAATGCAACGCCATGGTTCGTAATTTTGAAAGGGTTGTTGCAATGCCTCAAAAAAGCAAAGCCGGAAAATACTACACCGGAGTGGACCTGGGAACGGCATATATCGTGGTTGCTGTTCTGGACGAAGAGAAAAATCCAGTGGCGGGCGCATACAGATTTGCCAATGTGGTGAAAGACGGGTTGGTTGTAGATTTTGCGGGTGCTGTGAGAATCGTCAGGGAGCTCAAGGCAGAGCTGGAAGAAAAGCTAGGCGTTGAACTGATCCATGCAGCAACAGCAGTGCCTCCCGGCACGTCAATAAAAGATTCAGGAGCCATCAGGTATGTGGTTGAAGGCGCGGGTTTTGAGGTGACTACTATTCTGGATGAACCGACAGCAGCCAACGCAGTTCTGGGGATCAGAAACGGTGCGGTGGTCGATGTTGGCGGGGGAACTACGGGGATAGCCATTTTCGAGGACGGAAAGGTCGTCTATACAGCAGACGAGCCAACTGGGGGAACCCATTTCAGTTTAGTCATCGCAGGGGGATATGGCATCTCAGTCGAAGATGCAGAGGATATAAAAAAAGATTTTAATAAACACAGAGAAATCACCCCCGTGCTGAAGCCGGTGGTGCAAAAGATCGCATCTATCATTGATAAACATATCGCCGGCTTCAACGTGAAGGATGTCTATTTAGTAGGGGGGACCTGCTGTTTGACAGGGATAGAGAAAATCATCGCTAAAGAACTGAATAAGCCGACCTTTAAACCGGAAAACCCCATGTTCATCACACCTCTCGGGATCGCAATGAGCTGCCTGGCAGAAGGGTAGGACGAACAAATGGATTATCGAATCATAAAATCACCTTCCTCGGGAACGTTAGAAATGCTGGGGAGAAGAAGGACATCGGAAAAGAACGAGCAGGAAGAACGCTTTGATGCGGTAGGACTGATTCAGGGCAAAGTCATTGACATGATTTACGCAGCCGACATAGCCGAGAAAGCAGCAGGTGTTTTCGCGGAAGACATAAGAGGACTTTGCCCTCAGCATTTCACACTGTTGGCGGTTTTTGGGGACACGGCATCTGTAGAGGCAGCACTGAGAAGCGTAAGGGATCACTTTGAAAGAGATGGTAAGGAGGGACTCCAGTGGTAGCAGGAAAAGTAGTGGATACGGTATGGTCTACCAGAAAAGCCGATTCCTTGGTTGGCCTGAAATTCCTGATGGTGAGCCTTCTGGATGGCTCTGAAAAAGGAGAATTGATCATAGCGGCAGATACGATCGGGGCCGGAATCGGAGAGCGGGTCATGATATGCGGAGGAAGCTCGGCCCGGAAAATGCTGGGCTATGACGAAGTTCCAGTTGATGCGGTCATCATCGGAATCATTGATGAAGACTGTAAAATATAAGGGGTTTCGAGGTGATGATATTGGATTTGATAGCCATCGTGAAGGAATCTGGAATAGTCGGGGCTGGCGGAGCCGGGTTTCCGACCCACGCGAAACTAACCGGGAAAGCAGAATATATCCTGCTGAATGGAGCAGAATGCGAACCGCTTCTGCGCGTGGATCAGCAGCTGATGAGAGAATTTCCGGGAGAAGTGCTGGCAGGGCTTGCTGCAGCCGGGAACCAAGTGGAAGCCCAAAAAGCAATCATCGGCATTAAGAATAAGCATAAAACCGTAATTAGAATACTGAAGGAAAAAATCATGGAAATGCAGCTGTGTGACTACGTTGAAGTGATGGGAATGGAAGATGTATATCCGGCAGGCGATGAGCAGGTCCTCGTCTATGAGCTTACAAAACAAGTCGTTCCGGAAGCATCGATCCCGCTGAAGGTAGGATGTGTCGTAATAAATGTAGAGACGGCGCTGAATATTTACAGGGCAACAGCAGGAGTGCCCGTCGTAGAAACTTATCTGACAGTGGCTGGAGATATTGAAAACCCGATTACGGTTAAAGTGCCGATCGGTTCCCCGGTCAGTGAAGTCCTGCAAGCATGCGGCGTAAAGAATTTAGATTCGTATCGGGTGATCAATGGCGGTCCGATGATGGGCCCCGTTATTGAGACTCCGGCAACACCCTCAGACTTGCGAAGCGATCCACTGGGCTTCGTCACAAAAACCAGTAAGGGGTTCGTTCTTCTAAAAAAAGACCACAGTCTGATAAGAAGAAAAACGATATCCCCTGATCGGGCGAAGATTATTGCCAGAACAGCTTGTGAACAGTGCCGGATGTGCACGGACCTTTGTCCGAGATATCTTCTGGGACACAATATGCAGCCCCATAAAATGATGCGGATGGTCAGTTATAATCTGGACAATCCATTGGAAGAGCAGATTGCACTGCTGTGCTGTGAGTGTAATATATGTGAACTCTTTGCCTGCCCAGTCAATTTGCCCCCAAGATCAATCAACGTGATCTATAAGAATAAGCTTGCAGAAAGAGGCGTAAGATATCAGGTTCAAAAGGAACAGTTTGAAGCGCGAAGCGCCCGTGATTACCGGCTAGTCCCCTCCAAGCGATTGGTCATGAAGCTGGGACTGAAGGAATTCGATAAAGAAGCACCGCTGACAGAGCTTATGTATCAACCGGAAATGGTCAGTATTTCCTTGAAACAGCATATCGGCGTTGCCGCTGAGCCTTTAGTGAGGCCGGGGGACAGAGTGGCCAAAGGGCAGATGATCGGTAAAATTCCGGAGGGCAGTCTAGGGGCGGCTGTTCACGCCAGTATAGATGGATTTGTTACGGAAGTCGGAACGAATATCGTTGTGAAGGTGGGATGAAATGTTGCGGGCGATAGGAATGATTGAACTTACAAGTATAGCAAAGGGCATCAACACAGTTGATGCGATGTTGAAAACGGCTGATGTTCAGATCATCAGCGCCACGCCGGTATGCCCTGGAAAGTTTATCGCCATCGTACATGGGGACGTAGCGGCAGTGGAAAGTGCCGTTCAAGCCGGCCGAAAGGTTGCGGGAGAATATCTCGTAGACGAATTTGTTCTGGCGAATGTACATCCCGGTGTATTTCCGGCAATTACAGCGACTTCAATGCCGAAGGAAACAGGGGCGCTCGGGATCATAGAATCCTTTTCGGTTGCTTCAATGATCGTAGCTGCAGATTTCGCCCTAAAGACAGCAAATGTAGAGGCGATGGAGCTAAGGCTTGGCAGCGGATTGGGCGGTAAGGCATACTTCACCTTCACGGGGGATGTGGCAGCGGTGGAAGCATCTGTAGAGGCGGGTGCATCCAGTATCAAAGAAAAAGGCCTCTTAGTTGAAACCGTGGTCATACCATCACCAATGAAGGATCTTTGGAACACACTCTATTAGAAGGGAGGTGTAAAATTGAAAAAACTGATAAGCGTCAGTGAAATCAGAGCGTTAGCAGAGGCTGGGGAAAAAACAGTCTATATCGATGTAAACACACTGGTGACAGCGGCAGCCAGGGATGCAGCTTCAGAAGCAGGGATGGAAATCAAGAAGGGCTGTAAGCCGGACCAGCCCGTTATTGAAAAAGTGACAGGCTGCTGTGATGAATCGATTGATATCGACAGAGACCGAATCTATAAGCTGGTCAAGGAGGTCCTTTTAGAATCCCTCATGGGAGGCGCTGTCCGTGATATGGATAAAGAATCGGATCCCAGCGGATTGAAGCTGATAAGAGGAGATACCGTCAAATGTGATCCTTTTGAAACGGGAAATCCCAATGCCAGGGTAGGACTTAAAGATGTCGTCAGCATTAAAGAATCCCCGAATATGGGGGCCGGTTTCATGACGATTGAGAAATCAAGCTTTGACTGGGAGCTTTGTTATGAAGAGTTCGATGTCATCATGGAAGGGAATTTGGATATAACGATCAATGGGAAAACCTATCATGGGAAAAAAGGAGATGTATTCTTCATCCCAAAAAACTCGAAAATAACATGGAGTACTCCCGATTTCGCACGTTTCTTTTATGTGACATTCCCAGCGAACTGGGCTGAAATTGCAGCGCAGAAATAGTGGGGGGCATGATGAGAGAGGCATTGGGTTTATTAGAGACAAAAGGACTGATTGCAGCGATCGAAGGGGCAGATGCAATGGTTAAAGCAGCCAATGTCAGACTGGCTGGAAAAACAATTGTTGGTGGTGGACTCGTAACAATTGTAGTCTATGGAGATGTCGGTGCAGTCAAGGCATCTGTAGATGCAGGGCTGGCGGCGGCGACCAGAGTTGGAACTGTAGTATCTTCTCATGTGATCCCAAGACCTCATGATGAGATAGAGAGAATCCTTACCGGATATTTCAATGAAGATGAAGGCGATAAATTCGCAGACTCTGTCGAAACATTGGAAATCACGAAAGAAATTCTTGAAGAGAATGTGAAAAAGCATGGCTTGAATGGCACTCTTGAGATGATCAAGAAAATTTCTGTAGTAAAACTCAGGCACTTAGCCAGAGAATTCAGTGGGCTGAGGATAACAGGAAGAGATATTTCTAAGGCAAACAAGGAAAAATTACTTCTGGAGCTGAGGGAATACTACGAAAGGAGAGATTAGAGTTGGAACATATTGATTATGATCTGCTGTCCGTGCAGGAGGCTCGAACACTCGCGCGAAATGCTAAATCCGCACAGTGTGCCTTAGCAACTTTTGATAAAAAACAAATCGATAAAATCATTAAGAAGATGGTTGAAGTCGCTATAGCTAATGCTGGGAGACTTGCAGAGATGGCGGTTTCAGAGACCGGGTTTGGTGTCGTAAAGGACAAGATTTTCAAGAACATGTTCGCATCAGAGCATCTTTACGACTATATAAAAGACATGGAAACGATAGGAATCATCAAGGAAGACAAAGAAACCAAAGTGATTGAAATAGCTGAACCGGTTGGCGTCCTGATGGGCATCATCCCATCTACGAATCCAACCTCGACCGCTATATACAAAGCAATCATATCTCTGAAGAGTCGAAACGGGATTGTGTTTTCACCCCATCCGACTGCCCTTAAATGCACCTCTGAAGCAGCGAGGCTGATGCATGATGCAGCTGTGTCTGTAGGAGCACCGGAAGGGATAATCGGCTGTATTTCTAAACCATCGATGGAAGCCACGGATGCACTGATGAAAGCCGATGAGATTGCAATGATCATTGCAACGGGCGGTTCCGGAATGGTCAAAGCAGCATACAGTGCAGGGAAACCGGCATTGGGAGTGGGGCCAGGAAATGTGCCGGCCTACATTGAAAAAACAGCAGATGTGGAAAAGGCAGTAAGGGATATTCTGGCCAGCAAGACTTTTGATTATGGAACGATTTGCGCATCGGAGCAATCTGTCATAGTGGAAGAAGCCATGAAGGAACGGGTCATAGCTGAGTTCAAAAGACAGGGCGCTTACTTCATGACAGCTGAGGAGACCGAAATCGTATCGAAAGCATTATTTGTGAAAGGCCATGCAATGAATGCCCAGCTGGTCGGGAGATCCCCCCAGGCGATTGCTGAAAAGACAGGGATCAGTATTCCGGCAGGTACACGGGTTCTCATCGGAGAGCAGCGAGGGGTTGGTAAGGACTATCCTCTTTCCTATGAAAAATTACCCACGGTTTTGCGGTTTTAAACATTTAAGGCTTGGAAGGAGGCGTGCGAATTATGCAGAAACCTGCTTAACAACGGGGGCTTCGGCCATAGTCTTTCAATCCATACGGAAGATCGGGAAATGGTACTTAAATTTGCTTCAAAACCGGTATTCAGGATCCTTGTAAACACGCCATCCACACAGGGCGGCGTGGGCGCGAGCACAGGACTTGCGCCGGCTTTCACACTGGGTTGCGGAACATGGGGCGGCAGCAGCACTTCTGACAACGTATCGCCAATGCATCTCTTGAACATCAAACGCGTGGCTTATGGCATCAAAGATGTGACTGGGGACAAAATGGATAGCCGAACAGAATGCAGACTGAATTCTTTTAGTCTGAACGAATCCCAAGTCGCCAGAGTGGTGGAAGATGTCATGAGAGCTTTGAAAAAAGGCGGGGTCTGATATGAACTGCTGTGACGAATTGGTCGAGCTCATCTTAGATGAAATGAAAAAAAAGGGGTTTGCCGAATCGGATGGCAAGATTCCGGTAGGGGTTTCAAACCGACACATTCATTTATCCCCAGAGGATAAAGAGACACTTTTTGGTTCTGGATATCAATTAACCCCTATTAAGGACTTAACACAACCGGGACAATTCGCATGTAAGGAATGCCTTCTGGTGGCTGCCTCAAAAGGTTCGATTGAAAAGGTGCGAATACTGGGTCCGGAGCGGAAAGAGACGCAGGTGGAGATTTTGGCTGGTGATTGCTTCAAACTGGGGATCAATGCACCACTCAGGGATTCCGGTAAACTCGAAGACAGTCCGGGTGTAACGCTCATAGGACCAAAAGGGAGCGTGATTCTTAAGCGGGGAGCCATCATTGCAAAGCGCCATATACACATGACCTTGGCGGATGCGAACAGATTGGGAGTCCGGGATGGGGAATCGGTAACTGTATCTGTCGGTGGAACACGAGGCGGCTCCCTCTCTGAGGTTCTGATCAGGGCACAGGAAAACGCCAGACTGGACTTTCACCTTGATACGGAAGAGGCGAATGCACTGGGCGTTACGGGCGACAGCTTGGTAACGATCGTTAAATGAACCTGGATAACTTCATTGACAAAATAACTAAAAAAAAAAATAGAAAAACAGGAGGAAATGAATATGAGTACAACAGAAGCATTGGGAATGGTGGAAACAAAGGGTCTGGTAGGAGCAGTTGAAGCAGCGGATGCAATGGTGAAAGCAGCGAATGTCTATCTTGTAGGGCGAGAGCTTGTAGGAGGAGGTCTTGTGACCGTTATGGTAAGAGGCGATGTAGGGGCTGTAAAAGCAGCAACGGATGCAGGCGCAGCAGCCGCTCAAAGAGTTGGGGAGCTCATTTCCGTTCATGTAATTCCAAGACCCCATGGCGATGTTGAAATGATTCTGCCCGCAAAAAAATAATTCAATAAAAAGATTTAGTCCACGAAAAAATTGTAACTGATCAAAGGAGGTGATGTAGATGGGCAGGGACGAGTTCAAACTCATAAGTGCTGGAATTGACATCGGTACCACGACCACTCAAGTGATTATCAGTGAAATCACGATGCGAAACCGATTACCGGGAGCCAGGATTCCTATGATAGAGATTACTGACAAAAAAATCCTGTACAGCAGCCCCATCTACATCACTCCGATTATTGATCACAAAGCAGTCAATGCAGTAAGCGTTAAAGAAATCATAAGAAAAGAATATGGCAGCGGTGGCTTCAATATTGACGAAATCGATACCGGGGCAGTCATTATTACAGGGGAAACTGCAAAGAAAGAAAATGCAGAGTGGATCGTTCACGAGTTGGCTGAGTTTGCCGGAGAATTTGTAGTAGCTGTCGCAGGTCCGGATTTAGAGTCAGTTTTGGCAGGAAAAGGCTCAGGCGCAGCTGATTTCTCAAAAGAAAATCATCAAAGAATCATTAACCTTGATATTGGCGGCGGCACAACGAATATTGCGGTTTTTGAAAAGGGCCATGTGATGGATGTCACTTGTGTCAATGTGGGTGGAAGGCTCATTGAAGTGGAAAAGGAAACCGGAATTGTGACCTTTATTTCGAAGCCCGCCAAAGTATTCTTAGACAGTTTCGGCATTGAGGTCTTTGAGGGAAGAATCGTTTCTTTGGAAAACCTGGAAAGATTCTGTGATGCAATGGTTCAACTCACGGAGGATGTCATCTATGGCAGAGAGATCGCTACCGGATTAAAGGAAATTTTGATGTCACAGCCTCTGAAGGGTCCGTATGAATATGATGGACTGATTTTTTCCGGGGGTGTAGCCGAATACATTTATGACAATGAGTTAAGTGATGGGAAGGCATTTCAATATGGTGATGTGGGATTCCATTTGGCAAAAGCATTCCTGAAAAGCAGCATGATTCACAAGCAACCGCTGGAGAGCGCTAAAAACAAAATAAGGGCCACCGTAATCGGCGCAGGGACTCAAACAGTAAGTATTTCCGGGAGTACGGTGTTTGTCCGGTCAGAACTGCTCCCGATGCGAAACATACCTGTCGTAAAACTTCCCTGGGAAGTGACCCCTGATGATGGGGGGCTGGTCAGTGAAAGCATACGTGAAATTGCGGGACGATACAGACATGCTTTGGAGAGAAGTGCACTGGCGCTTTACATTCCAAAAGCGGAAAGTACGAGTTTTCTGGCAATAAAAAATTTAGCCATGGCAATATATAGCGGATGGAAAGATGTCGAAGCGACTTTAGTAGTAATCTCAGAAAAGGACATAGCGAAGATCTTAGGGCAAACACTTCATGTTTTGTCTGAGGGAAAACTGAAATTTATCAGTATCGACTCCGTAAATGTGAAGGATGGAGATTATATAGATATTGGAAGGCCGATAACAGATGACGGAGTGGTACCTGTAATCATAAAAACATTGGTATTTTAAGGAGGGGCAGTAACAATGAAACTTAAAGCCAAGGTGTTCGGATCAGCATATGAGTTTAAAAGTGTTAAAGAGGTTTTGGCTAAAGCGAATGAAGAAAAATCCGGAGACAATCTGGCAGGCATTTCAGCTGCATCCAATGCGGAGAGAGTCGCCGCCAAAATAGTTTTAAGTGAAATGACACTGGAAGATCTTAGGAATAATCCAGCGGTGCCTTATGAGCAGGATGAAGTGACCAGGATCATAGATGACAATTTAAACAGGACCATATATGACGAAATCAAAAATCTATCCGTAGCAGAGTTCAGAGAGAAAATCCTTAAGCACGAGACTTCGAGTGAAATGATAAACAGAATGAGCCAAGGACTTACAGGGGAAATGGTTGCTGGTGTAGCTAAGCTAATGTCCAATTTGGACTTGATTTATGCTGCAAAGAAAATCCGTGTTACAGCCCAATGCAACACAACGATTGGTCTTGAAGGCAGATTAGCCGTTCGGCTTCAGCCAAATCATCCCACCGATGATGTTGAGGGGATGTTGAGTTCTCTCAGAGAAGGACTGTCTTATGGGATCGGGGATGCCGTTATCGGGATAAATCCTGTAGAAGATAATCCGGAAAATACAGCCAGACTGTTAAAGGCTACACATGAATTTATGACAGAGTGGGAAATCCCTACTCAGAACTGCATTCTGGCACACATAACCACTCAGATGAAAGCACTGGAAATGGGAGCGCCTGCATCGTTGATTTTCCAGAGTATTGCTGGGTCTGAAAAAGGTAACACGGCTTTTGGCTTCAATATTGAAACCTTGAGAGAAGCCAGAGAAATGGCCCTTAAGCTAGGCAGCGCATCAGGGAAGAACGTCATGTATTTCGAAACCGGGCAGGGCTCAGAGCTCTCGTCAGATGCTCATTATGGTGCAGACCAGGTAACGATGGAAGCCAGATGCTATGGTCTTGCGAAACAGTTTGACCCATTCCTGGTGAACACGGTAGTTGGCTTTATCGGTCCCGAGTACTTGTACGATAATAGGCAGGTGACCAGAGCGGGCTTAGAGGATCATTTCATGGGCAAACTGACAGGCGTCCCGATGGGCGTTGATGCTTGCTACACAAACCACATGAAAGCAGATCAGAATGATATTGAAAACCTGGCAGTGTTGTTGTCGACGGCTGGCTGTAACTTTTTCATGGGTATTCCCATGGGCGACGACGTCATGTTGAACTACCAGACCACAAGCTTCCATGATATCGCAAGTTTAAGAACAACTTTAAGCTTAAGACCATTGCCTGAATTTGAAAGATGGCTGGAAAAAATGGGACTTATGGAAAATGGAAAGCTCACTAGACGAGCTGGTGATGCTTCCCTATTCATTCGATAGGAGGGTCTTGAAATGAATGATGATAATTTAAGAGAACTAATCCTTTCTGTAATCAAACAGGTTAAAACAGAAATCCCAACCGGGCGGAAAGAGCAGGCGGCTTCTGCAACTGCTGGATGCTCCTCTTTTACTGAACACGGATTTTGCCAAGACATCACAGCAGAGGAATACAAGGAGAAAATCCTGGTTCCAAAACCTAAGGATATGGGCATATACAAGGATTTTAAAGAATCAACACCTGCCAGAATCGGGGTTTGGAGAGCGGGTGACCGACCGATGACCGAGACGATTCTTCGTTTCAGAGCTGATCACGCATTAGCGGTGGATTCGGTATTCAGTACCGTTGATGATAACCTTTTGGATGAATTGAAAATGCTTAAACTTCAAACAATGGTGATCAGTAAGGACCAACAGCTCACAAGACCTGACCTGAGCAGGGATTTGAATGAGGAATCATACAGATTGCTGAAGACAGATTGCAAAAAAAAGCCAAAACTTCAGGTGATCGTATCTGATGGACTGAGCTCTAAAGCCATTGAAGCGAATATTAAAGATGTGCTTCCGGCATTTATTCAAGGGCTTGCCGTAAACGGGATCACAGCAAGCGACCCTGTATTTGTCAAGTATGGACGTGTCGGTGTCATGGATGTCATTGGGGAAGAACTGGAGGCGGAAGCTGCGATCATATTCATTGGAGAGCGGCCAGGTCTTGCAACAGCAGAAAGCATGAGCGCGTATATTGTCTATAAACCACAACGGGGGATTGCGGAAGCTGAAAGAACAGTGGTCTCAAATATCCATAAGGGGGGCACGCCTCCGGCAGAAGCAGGGGCCCATCTGGCGACCATTGTAAAACGGATTCTTGATGAAAAAGCAAGCGGGATCAATATGAAAAAATAAGCTGGGCATTAACAGGGGACTTTGGAAGAATATCTTTGATTAAGAGGAGTGACGGATGCATAGAATCGTAAAAAGCTTGGTGTGGATTGTGTTGCTGGTCATATTGCTCAGTGGATTCATTCATTTGCTCGATATGAAAGTTACGCCTTTTCAAGGTGAGTTTCCCCGTCCTTTGGTCAGTTATCAGGATGACCATCTCAAGACCATCTCTGAAATCCTCAGTCATCGCATTCATGCGGAACCGTTCAATCTGGTGGCAACCATTATCTTTTTTCTGGCAATCATTCATACGCTGATGACAAGTTGGTTCCATAAATTGGCGAACCGTTTCGACATATGGCATCAGGGAATGATTGAGCAAGGGAAACGGCATAAGAATTCCAGTTCTGTTTTGGGCGGTCTCTTTCGCATGATAGGCGAAGTGGAGGTCGTGTTCGGCCTTTGGGCATTGATTCTGGGAGTTGCAATATATTTCTACTATGATTGGCATACCTTCATAGGGTATGTTGACAAACTGAGCTACAGGGAAGCGATCTTCATCCTGGTGATCATGACGATCGCATCCAGCCGCGCCATTCTGAAGTTGTTTGAAATGATCATGTGGCGAATTGTAAAGGCTTGCGGTGGAAGTCTGGATGCATGGTGGTTCACAATCTTACTGATTTCCGCGCCTCTGAGTTCATTGGTCACTGGTCCGGCAGCCATGACAATTTGTGCGTTTCTTCTGGCTGATAAGTTTTACAGTTTAGAACCGAGCAATCGGCTGAAGTATGTCACCATCGCGCTTCTGTTCATAAATGTCTCCATCGGCGGTGGAATGACAAACTTTGCATCGCCGCCGATTCTGATGGTCGCAGGGGTCTGGGAATGGGATAACATTTTCATGTTGACGACATTTGGCCCCCCGATCCTCATCAGCGTTGTAACATCAACATTTCTCTATTACATTCTTTTCAAAAAAGACTTCAATGATCTGAAGAAGCCTTATGCGGATTATTGTTACAAAAAAAATATACAGAGCCGGTTTATCAGTGAAAAAGAGATGGAAGTCATCTTTTCGGATTTAGGGCAGAATGTGGACGCACGGGTAGGCTTCTCCCGCGAGCTCAATGCCTACTCGGTGATTTTAAAAGACAGTATCACGCATCTGGTTCGTGCGAAGCTGACTCCTGAGGAAATTGGCCAGTATGACATCAGCCTTGCAATCGACGAAAAATTCGAGAGCGTCAAGATGACTGAAATGCGTAGAACGATTCCCGGTCTTCTCACGGTTGAAGAGAGGCCTGAACAAATCGATCCAAATTGGGATAATCGGGAAGATGATGTCCCTGGCTGGATCATCATGGTTCATGTGGCGTTCATGGTCTGGACCATCTTCAGTGCCGATGAACCGGTGCTTTTCATCGGAGGATTTCTTTTTTATCTTGGCTTTTATCAAATCAGCAGCTCCTATCAGAACCGGCTTGATTTGAAACCCGCTGTAATGGTAGCGTTCTTCCTGGCGGGGATTGTGATTCATGGGACTTTACAGGTGTGGTGGATTGCCCCCCTTCTTGCGCATCTGCCTGAACTGGGACTCAATATCGCTGCCATTGTTCTCACAGCATTCAATGATAATGCGGCCATTACGTACCTCGCAACTCTGGTTCCGAATCTTTCGGATGAACTGAAATATGCGATTGTTTCCGGTGCAATCACGGGTGGCGGTCTTACGGTCATTGCTAATTCACCGAACCCGATTGGCCAATCTGTTTTGAAGAAGCACTTTGATGATGGCATCTCAGCTGTGGGCCTGTTCAAGTACGCTTTCGCCCCAACTGTCCTAGCGGGTATTGTATTTTTCATGCTTCGATAAGACGCCTATGGGAGGCTTGTATTATGGTAATAATTGAGCAGAAAGAAAAAGTGATCTTAAAAATGCAAAACGCTTTGATCAGTGCAAACGTATCACAGTATCATTCCACCGTGATGGCGTTATTAAGCAGGGAAAACCTATTTGATGAGTTGGAACTGGATATTTCAGAAACAGAAAATATCGACTCTTTCGGGGTGAGTTTCATAATCAGCCTATACAAATCCTGTCTCCATGAAGGGAAACAATTCAAGGTTTCAGGGAGTAGTGAGGATATTATCAATCTCTTCAAACTAATGAAGTTGGATGAGTTTTTTGAACTGAACTGACATCATGCTACAATTTAACTTATGCTTTACCATAAAGAACACCCCAGCGCTCAGATATTGCATCTGACTTCTGGGGTGTTCAAGTGTTCGGGTTTAAAGTTCAATGCTCCTTATAACGTATTCTGACTGAAATTCTCACGATTAAGCATGACAGTGCCAGGTTTCCCACCGGTGCTCAGGTCTTCAAGATTGATATTCGTTGGATTTTCCATATGAACAAGGGTGGCAGCATAGACATCGGATATGCTGCCTGTACTGATTGCATGCTGAAGAAGGCAGTCGTCATCGGCAATGCCCATGGCCAGTACAAAGGGGTTCCGTCCTTGGATTTCGCGCGGTTGGATGCAATCTGTAAACAAATTGACATTCCGATCGTTCTCCACGGCTGTTCAGATTCCTCAGCAGCAAATTTTGAAGGCGGTCACAAAAGGCATCGCCAAGATCAATGTGAATACCGAAATCGCCTTGACGGGAGGGCGCAGCATCAAGACAATGCTTTAAAGCGCCGGATATGATGACATCAGGTTAGAAAAGCTAATGTCACAGGCGTGCAGGGATATGCCCAAGGTGATGGAAGGGTATCTTAGAATGACCTAACCCCGGTAAGTCCGGTTCATGATGAGAGTGACTTTTCCTTGTATACAGCATCCTATTTTTGATGAGGTGTCGAATGTCAGTTGATCCGGACAGAGCATTTGATCAATCAAGATACACAGTTCTTCAGAGGAATGGTATAATATCAAAGTTGATTATTGATGGCGATAACACAAAAAAACTGGAGGTACAAACCGTGGATTACATAGAAATAGTCAAAGCAATCATCCTGGGCGTTGTTCAGGGGATTACTGAATGGCTGCCAGTCAGCAGCACAGGGCATCTGATCCTGGTTGAAGAGTTCATTCGATTCAACCTCAGCGAAGTATTCCGCAGCACCTTCATGGTGGTAATCCAATTGGGATCCATTATTGCGGTACTGGTGCTTTACTTCAGCAAACTGAATCCATTCGATCCGGGAAAAACCGATTCTCAAAAGAAAGAGACACTCGGTCTTTGGGTTAAGATTCTTGTGGCCTCCGTACCGGCCGCCATCGTGGGGCTGCTATATGACGACGCCATCGATGCTCTGTTCTATAATCCCACAACCGTAGCAATCATGTTGATTGTTTATGGTGTGATTTTCATACTTCTGGAAAATCGTAAAAAAATTCCAAGGGTTTCGGAGTTCTCCGATCTCAGCTATATGCTGGCACTGAGCATCGGGGTGTTCCAGATGCTGGCATTGATTCCGGGGACATCACGATCCGGAGCCACCATTGTAGGGGCGGTATTGATGGGGTGCTCCAGGACTGTTGCGGCTGAATTTTCATTCTTTCTGGCGGTGCCGGTGATGCTTGGGGCAAGCGCTCTTAAACTTTATAAGGCGGGCTTCAGCTTCAACGGTCTGGAATGGACCGTACTGGGGGTAGGGTCCCTGGTGGCTTTCCTGGTGTCACTGTTCGCCATCAAGTTCCTGATCAGCTATATCCAACGCCACGATTTCAAAGCATTCGGTTACTATCGAATTGTTCTGGGCTTCATTGTGCTGGCTTACTTCTATCTGCTGCACTGAAGCGGAATATCCAATCCATGAGCGATTCATATAAACGGATTGGGCATACTGAACAATCATCAGAAAAAAGGTTGACGGTCCTGCCTGTGTGGTATCAGTATAGTGTAAAGGCTGGCGATACAGGCATTGCGCCGCTCTATCAATATAAAGAAAAGGGGTGTTCGTAATATGGACAGTAAACGGATGATTCTCGAAGAGTTTTCCATGGATTTTGATATGGGCCGGATCCACAATCTTACATTACAGGAAAAATTCAAGATTGTGAACCACATCAAACTGATTTACACAGAGGCACTGACAGCAAGTAAAAAGGGCATCAAAAGCTTGGAGAAATCTGAAAACTATACTGTGAATAAGACCTACAATCTTTTCGCTTTGCTTTTAGTGGACGATGTTTCTTATGAAACCATTAAGGAAATCATCCGGAACTATGCCCTCCACTGTGAAAAGAGTGATACTTACTATTCTCAGATCGCGATTTTGGGAATGGGGATCATGATGATTCAAAAAGAATTTGCTCCGGATGCCATTCTAAGCTTCCTGATGCATCTATTGGGTGACGAGTTCCTGAACGAAAACCTGAAATATTCAGGACACATGACACCTGAGGAAGCAGCTAAATTCTCATTCGATTCGGATATTGTCTATAAGCCTTTCGAAGGCAATCTGCGCAGAGTGAAATATAACCTTCTCGGGCTGTTGAAATTGCGCGATACCCAAGGCCTTGACAAGGTAAGGTCGGTTGTCAACGCAAACCACAGCGACAACCGATTCCGACAATATCTTAATATGATGGATGTTTCAGTACCTGAGGTCACTGACTACATCTATGATGATCTGAAGGATGCCCCGATTACCGAAGACCGGCTGAAGGTATATGGTGCTTACGCACTTCTGAAGGGATTTGATGTGTTCTCAACGCACTATATGTTCAACTCCATCATAGGTAAGTATTCCAGATTCGATAAGGATTCAGGAGAAATCGAACAGGAATTGAGCAATCAACTGGCTGAAATACTTGCAAAGACTGCCGCATATTGAAGCATTCCCCTATTTGAAAGTGCCTTATCATGAGGCACTTTTTTTTCGTTGACAGCTTTGAAATAACTAAATATAATGGTCTTATAAATATGTAACCGGTTACACATTCGGAGGCGATTATGGCTACGATGCATGATGTGGCGAAACAATCAGGTGTGTCAGTGACGACTGTTTCTCGGTATTTCAACCAGGGATATGTCGGCAAGGGCACCCGGGAAAAAATAGAAAAAGTGATTGAAGCTTTGGACTTCAAGCCCAATGGGGTAGCAAGGGCACTCAATAAGAAATCCTCAAAGATCATCGGATTGATTGTTCCCAGCATATTCAACCCCTTCTTCCCTGAATTGGCTCAGGCTGTGGAAGAAGAGGCGGCCTGTCACGGGTACCGTTTGATGCTGTGCAGCTCGGAAAGCCGGTCCGGATGCGCTGAGGAACCCAATCTCGATAAAGAGACAGAATTCATCGAGTTCATGATGCTGAACCATGCGGACGGGATCATCACTTCTACGGGGAATTGCAGTGAATTGTATAACCAGCTGAATATTCCTGTGATATCGGTTGACCGGGAACTGCAGGCGGGGAACGGCCATGTTACGTCAGACAACCTGGGCGGCGGCCGATTGGCTCTTTGGCATCTTCGGGAATGCGGGTGCCGGAAGGTGGCCTTCGTTGGGGATGAGATTGAAAGCGCCAGTCAGGCCAGAAGACGGATTGGATTTACCCAAGAGGCACTTCAGCGAGGAATTGATACGGATGTTTTTCTTGTCGGGTCCTCATCCGGTCAGAATCCCCTGAAGGATCTGATCCCGCAGCTGAAAGAATTTGATGGAGTTTTTGCATGGAATGACACTGTTGCAGTGGAAATCCTGCACGGATTCCATCAGGCTGGAGTAAGTGTTCCAGAGCATGTGAACGTTATTGGATTTGATAATGTGCATATCAGTCAGATATTCATACCAGCCATCACCACGATCGGACAGCAAATTCATGAAATGGGTCGCAAAGCCGTTGAAATGCTTATGAAAGCCATTGCTGAACCGCAGCTCAAGGAAGCGGTCTGTGTACTGGATGTTGAGCTGATTCACCGTGAAACAACACAGGGGAGGTCGGGAACATGAAAAAGCATGGCATGTTGAACAGCGACATCGCCCGGATCTTAGCATCCTTGGGGCATACGGACACACTGTGTGTGGCGGATTGCGGACTGCCGATCCCCCACACAGTGGAGCGGATCGACATCAGTCTCAAACACGGATTCCCTGGATTCCTGGAGTCGCTGAAAATAATAGCAGACGATATGGTCGTGGAGCACCTCACTCTCGCAGAAGAAATCAAACAGCAGAATCCGCACGTCCTTGAACAGGTTGAAGCAATGTTTCCTGGAATCCGTATCACATTTATCACCCATGAGGCATTCAAGGAGCTTACAAAGGACTGCCATGCCATCGTCCGTACCGGTGAGGCTACACCTTACGCCAATATCATCCTCCATTCCGGAGTGAATTTTTAACAGGATCTTACAGGAGGCGTCATGCAAATTTCAATGAAGGGAATCTGCAAATCTTTTGGAGATGTTCAGGTTCTCAAAGATGTAAGCCTGGAGGTCGGTGCCGGTGAGGTTCATGCCCTGGTCGGAGAAAATGGAGCAGGCAAGTCCACGCTGATGAAAATCCTTACAGGGGTCTATTCAAGGGACGCAGGCGAGATCACTGTAGACGGCCGAATCGCTGATATCAGAAAAATAAAGGATTCGGAACACCTGGGGATTGCCATCATTCATCAGGAACTCAACATGCTGCCGGAGATGAGTCTGACAGACAATCTGTTTCTTGGGCATGAAATCAGGAATACTGCAGGAATAATCAATCTGAAGGCCATGAAAGCCCAAGCCAAGGAAGCGTTGGAGCGGCTGGGTCTGGATACAGACCCGGGAGTCAAGGCGAAGGAACTGACAGTAGGACAGCTGCAGCTGGTGGAAATCGCCAGAGCCCTTATGCGCAAGGCTCAGATGATCGTTATGGATGAACCTACCTCGGCACTGACGGATCGGGAGATCGAGCGACTCTTCGTAGCTATCCGTGGGTTGAAGGCTCAGGGAGTATCCTTCGTATACATCTCTCATCGGATGGAGGAGCTTTTCAGCCTCTGCGACCGAGTCACTGTCATGCGGGATGGAAGCACCGTCGGCGAGAAATCCATGGCAGAAACGACGTTTGATGAGTTGGTGACCTTAATGGTCGGCCGTGATATCGGAGAACGATTTCCGCCCCGAACCAGCCAGCCGGGGAAGGTCATCTTCCGAGTTGAAAAACTGAGTCAAACAGGTAAATTCAAGGATGTCAGCTTTGAACTCCGAAAGGGAGAGGTTCTGGGTTTTGCGGGCCTGATGGGCTCAGGAAGAACCGAGATCATGCATGCCCTTTTCGGCAGCACCCATCCCACAGAAGGGTCAGTCTGGCTGAATGATAAGCAGGTTACCATCTCCTCCCCGAAAATCGCTATGGATTTGGGTCTTGCCTTCGTTACTGAGGACCGCAAGAAAGAAGGTCTGTTCCTGGATTTTTCAGTTGCCTATAATCTTGCTTCAACCAGCTTGAAAGCGCTTTCTAAGCATGGGATCGTGGACAGGTCCAGGACAAAGGCCTATGTTTCGGAAAGCATCAAAAACTTTCGCGTCAAGACTGCATCCCAGGAACTTTCGATCAGGCATCTCAGCGGGGGGAACCAGCAGAAAGTCATTCTGGCCAAGTGGTTGGGCAGAAAGCCACAAGTGCTGATTCTTGATGAGCCTACACGGGGTGTTGATGTGGGTGCGAAACGGGAAATATATGAGATGATCGATCAACTGGCCGCTCAGGGCATGGGAATCATCATGGTTTCCAGCGAACTTCCGGAGATTCTGGGTCTGTGCGACCGTGCCGTGGTCATGCATGAAGGGAATCTCACCGGAATTTTGGATCGTCAGGCCTTCAGTCAGGAAAAAATCATGAGCTTAGCAACAGGGGGCAATCAAGCATGAAGCAACTATTCAAAAAAATTGTCGGAGATTACGGGTCCCTGTTGGGGCTGGTGGCATTGGCCGCCGTTCTGGGGGTCTTTTCCTCAGGCTTCCTGGAGCTTTCCAACCTGCTTAACGTACTGAATCAGGTATCCATAAACGGTCTGGTAGCTATCGGGATGACTTTTGTAATCATCACCGGGGGGATCGATCTTTCTGTCGGATCCATCCTGGCTCTGTCGGGCGCCATATTGGCCGCAATGCTGAAAGCGGGAGTTCCCGGAGGAGCGGCCATTTGCGGGGCAGTGCTTGTGGGGGCCTGCCTGGGTGCTTTCAACGGATTTACCATCTCGCGATTCCGTTTGCAGCCATTCATCGTGACCATGGCCACCATGACAATTTATCGGGGAACCACCTTGGTATTCACCAATGGGCGCCCCATCACAGGACTCGGCAAGGATGCTCTCTACCTGGCCATGGGGCAGGGACGTTTCTTCGGGATACCCTATAACGGACTTCTGTTTATTTTCGCTTTATGTGTAACCGCTTACATCCTGTCCCGCACAGTATTCGGCAAAGGAGTCTATGCAATCGGCGGCAATGCAGAGGCAGCCCGGCTGTCAGGAATCAGTGTCCAGTCAACCCAGATCTGGTCCTATGTGCTTTCAGGAGCCTTTGCAGCACTAGCTGCTGTCATCCTGGTATCCCGCCTCGATTCTGCGCAGCCGGTCGCCGGCCAGGGATATGAACGCGATGCCATTGCAGCTGTAGTTTTGGGCGGCACCAGTCTTTCCGGGGGGCGCGGCATGATGGTGGGGACCCTGATTGGCGCTCTGATTATTGGGGTATTGAACAATGGACTCAACCTGATGGAAGTTTCGGCATTTTATCAACAGATCGTCAAAGGCGCTGTCATTCTTCTCGCGGTCCTGATGGATCAAAAGAAGTGAACAGAATAAAAAAACACGGAGGGTAATTATGAAAAAGCTGATGTCCGTATTCATGGTTCTCGCGTTAACGGTTTCCTTAATGGCAGGATGTGCTCCAAAGCCTGCACCTGCAGCTCCTGCTGCACCTGAAGCACCTGCTGTAAAGACTATCGGTCTGGCACTCTCCACCCTGAACAACCCATTCTTTGTCACTCTGAAGGAAGGTGCTGAAGCGAAAGCCAAGGAGCTGGGTGCTGAGCTGATTGTCATGGATGCTCAGGATGATTCCGCCAAGCAGGCCAGCCAGATTGAAGATCTGATTCAGAAAAAAGTAGGTGTGATCCTGATCAACCCTACCGATTCCGATGCTGCCAAGACTTCAGTTGAGAAAGCCATCGCAGCAGGCATCCCCGTTATTTCTGTGGACCGTGGCGTAAACGGTGCAGAGGTGGTATCCCACATCGCTTCCGATAACGTAGCCGGCGGCAAAATGGCTGGGGAAGCGTTGATCGAAATGGTCGGCGAAAATGCGAAGGTTGTTGAGCTGGAAGGGATTCCTGGTGCTTCTGCCACCAATGACCGTGGTAAGGGCTTCAACGAAGCCATTGCAGGAAAATTGGAAGTCGTATCCAAGCAACCTGCAGATTTCAACCGGGATAAAGGCTTCACCGTCATGCAGAACATTCTTCAGAGCAACAAAGATATCAAAGGGGTCTTCGCCCATAACGATGAAATGGCTCTGGGTGCTGTAAAAGCTCTCGAAGCAGCAGGAATCAGCGGCGTGACAGTCATTGGTTTCGATGCGGTTGACGATGCGGTCGCTGCGGTTAAAGAAGGTAAAATGAAAGCCACTGTTGCTCAAAAACCCGATATGATCGGTTCTCTGTCCGTTGAAACAGCAATGAAAGTCCTGAACGGTGAAACCGTTGAAAAATCTGTTCCTGTACCCCTGGAACTGGTGAAGTGATTACCGGAAAAGGCTGCGGAACCCCGCAGTCTTTTTTTCTATCAATCCAAGTGAAGGATGCGAGCGTCATATGAAAGTACTATGCTTCGGCTCTTTGAATATCGATTATGTCTATCAGGTTCCGCACTTTGTCAGACCGGGAGAGACCTTGTCTGCCACGGCTTTCGCTATCCACTGCGGTGGGAAAGGATTGAACCAGTCCATCGCCCTGGCCCGATCGGGCCTGGAAGTATACCACGCTGGAAAAATCGGCGCGGACGGTCAGTTCTTATTGGAAAAGCTGAGGGAAAACAAGGTGGATACCAGTCACGTCACTGCTGCAGCCGGCGTCACCGGCCATGCCATCATCCAGGTGGAGCCTTCCGGGCAAAACTGCATCCTGCTTCATGGGGGGAACAATCAGCTGGTTTCAGAGAATGAGATGCAGGATGCACTGCGCGCCTTCAGTCCGGGGGATATCCTCCTGCTCCAGAACGAAATAAACAATCCCGAGCTTCTGATACGTCTGGGTAAGGACCAGGGAATGCAGGTGGTTATGAATCCGGCTCCCATGGATGAAGCGGTCAGGGCTTTGCCACTGGAACTGGTGGACCTGCTGATCCTCAATGAAATAGAGGGTGAGGCCTTGACCGGTGAGTGTGAACCGGAGGCAATGGCAGGAAAACTGCTGGAGCATAACCCGAAGGGCAGTGTTCTGATCACTCTTGGTGCACAGGGCTCTTACTACCGTGACACTGAAGGTGAGTTCCGTCAAAAGGTGCACATGGCCGACGCCGTTGATACAACTGCTGCGGGGGATACCTTTACGGGGTATTTCATTGCAGGTATTCAGGAGAATCTGAGTGTGCCCATGGCGATGGATCTGGCTTCCAGAGCAGCCGCCCTGTGTGTTTCAAGACCGGGCGCTGCGGATTCCATACCTTTCCGGAAGGAAATGGAATGAACTGATAGTTTATTTATTAGTAAATGCATAGCATAGATAGACTCCTGTAGGGTATATTAATGGAAAAGGCTTAGGAGTCTCTTATGAAACGACTGATCTTGATATGCATCCTGTTGTTTGCAGTCCTGCCTGGTGCATACGGGGAGAGATCCCCTCTGGGATTGAGCGAACCGGAGCAGGCATGGCTGAATGCGCACAAGGACGAGACTCTTCTCATGGGACTTGATCCCTATTCTGGGATGGAGTATTTTGAATATCAGAACAGGACCTATGGCTATGTTCCTGAACTGGCAAGGCTGTTTGAACAGGAACTGGGAATCCGGATACAGCTGGTTACGGACAAAAGCTGGGGCGAAGTGATGGAATCCTTGAAAAACGGCGGGATAACCATGCTTTTTGGTGCCAACAAGACTCAGGAACGCCTGAAGTACATGGCTTTTACTGAGCCCGTTCTGAAATATCCATACGCGGTGTTTGCACTGAAGGATTCTTCCGTGCAGACCTTGGGAGACCTGGACACAAAGAGGCTGGGGTTTATTGCGGAAGATTTCATACAGTATAAGCTCCCCGAGACCTACAGCCAGATCCGCTTCACACCAGTGGTCTACAAAGACCAGTTTTCAGGATTGAACGGTCTTCTTAACCATGAAGTTGACGGATTCATCACCTCGGGCGGCGGGGTGAAGCATGATTTCCTGTTCAATTATCCCTTGGTGGCTTTCATCGGTGAAATAAACGCCATCACCTCCGATATGACGATCTCCACACTAAAGGAGAATGCCATCCTGACAGGAATTCTGGACAAAGTAATCAAGAAGCACCAGAAGACTGCAATTGACAAGGCTATTTCCATGGCCGAACAGACATATAACCGAAAGATACTGCGTTTGACAATGAATGAAGTGGACTGGCTTGAACGAAAGGGAACCGCAGTAGTCGGCCTGGCGGATGATTATCTGCCCTTTGATTACAATGAAAACGGCGCTTACAAGGGAATTTCCGGCGCATTCCTGGACCGTATCCATGAAATAACAGGCATCCGTTTCAGTGTGAAGAAGGGGTCATTCAACGAACTATACAGCCAGGCAGTTGCCGGAGATGTTGATATACTGAACCTGGCTCTCACGGAAGACCGATTGGATTATTTCATTTATCCCAGACCTCTCAGCTCGGAACGGGACATCATCGTCGGAAGAAAGAGCACAAATCCTGTCTTTGATGTCTATCAGCTGGAAGGAAAGCGGGTAGCTGTTATTGAGGGCTTCTGGCATGAGGAATATCTGAGAAAGAACCTGCACGATCTTCGGATCGTCACCACAAAAAACATCATGGAATCCCTCAAACTGGTCCGAGAAGGAGATGCGGATTACCTGATCGAGAATCCCACCGTTGTGGACTATTACATCAATGGCCTGGGGTACACCGATCTGGTGAAGAAGGGAACTACCTCGAAGGATTCCTTCGTCTACCTGGGTGTGACCCGGAAAAATCCGGAACTGGCCTCCATAATCGACAAGGCCTTGGTTCTTATCGATTATGAGGAAATGAAGTACAAGGGGATTCAGACGGTTCCGTTGGTCAAGAATGAACGCAATCGTCAGCTGGGGGTCGTCATTCTCCTGCTGGCTGTCATTCTCTTGTGTTTGGGACTCCTGGCAACCTACACCGCACAACAGCTGATCCGGCAGAAAGCGGAAACGCAGATCCTGAAAGAGCGGGCACACCTGATGTACACGGATACCTTGACCGGACTGTTCAACAGGACATATTTCAATTTCATAGAAGCGGAGCTGGAGAATAAGGAATACCCTCAGACGGTGATCATCACTGACATGAACATGTTGAAAAGAGTCAATGATTCCTATGGCCACCATATGGGAGATGCACTTATTACAAAGTATGTGGATCTGCTGAGGACAAATCTTCCGGATGCTTTACTCTTCAGAATGGGTGGCGATGAATTCCTGGCGTTCATCCCTGGATGCAGCAGCAGTCAGGCGGAAAAACTGATTTTTCAATTGAAAGCCAGCTGTGCAGATAACTTCCTGACGATGGCGGATTACTCGGAAATTCCACTCAGTGCGGCATTTGGTTATGCAGTCAGACCGGATGCTGAGGAAAGACTGGATTCTGTCATCATCAGGGCGGATGACCATATGTACAAGGACAAAAAGCGACAGGCCGGACTATCAAAAGATCTAGGCAAAAGCAATCTCCCGGAGTAATTCCCGGGAGATTTTCTTCAAATATGATTCATTCAACGGAATAATCCAGTTTTAAGGACAGGGAGTGACCCGCAGATGGTATAATGTTTGGTGAATCGCAAACTATCACTATCTGAAAATCCATATGCATTGGAATAAAAAAGGAGTTTTCCGTGAATAAACAGACACTGATCAAAGGCTCACTCATCCTTGCTGCGTCATCCATCATCGCGCGCGCCGTCGGGATTTTTTTCAGGATCCCGATGGATTATCTGGTGGGACCCAAAGGGATGGGTATCTATTATTACCCTTATCCTCTTTACGACACCATGATGGCTTTGTCCTCTGTCGGCCTTTCTGTAGCGCTTTCGAAGCTTGTATCGGAGAGGTTGGAGGCCGGTGAGAAGCTTGAGGCATACCGTTCCTTCAAGATCGCTCTGCTGATATTCGGATTCATGGGGTTGGGAATGTCCCTGATCTTCGCTGTGTTCGCTAACCAGATTGCAGCAATATTCAACTGGCCGAATGAGACAGTCTATGCCTTATGGGGTCTTTCCCTGGCGCCTGTGCTGGTAACGGCCATGTCTACTCTGCGAGGTCTTTTTCAGGGTTATCAGAATAATGTGCCCACAGGCATATCCATGATCATCGAGCAGATCGGCCGGGTGATCATCGGACTTGGGCTGGCCTGGTTTTTCCTCAAACGAACCGGTAATCTTGGGCTTGCAGTCGGTGGAGCCACCTTCGGAGCATCAGCCGGCGCATTCATGGGCCTGTTGTACCTGGGGCATTATTGGTATCGAAATCGCGCTGGAATCCGCCCTGCGCCTGGATCCGGCAAAGTATCCATGGATCGCGAGGCAGTCATCAGCCGCAGCCGCATACTT
The DNA here is from genome assembly GCA_964511875.1 of uncultured Peptostreptococcaceae bacterium. Taxonomy (GTDB): domain Bacteria; phylum Bacillota; class Clostridia; order Peptostreptococcales; family Acidaminobacteraceae; genus CAZEHS01. The sequence continues at coordinate 26,367 of CAZEHS010000009.1, read as the reverse complement.
CTCAAGTGGATGATTCCGATCACGGTATGTTCACTGATCACCACACTGGCTGCAACCCTGGATTCTGCGACCCTGAGGCTTTTTCTGGACGGCATAATGGCTCCCGGTCTCATAGATGAGACCAATGGAGCTCTGGGACGCGTCACGACCATCATCAATGTACCCATAGTCATCAGCGCGGCCATTACCGCCAGCCTGGTACCCATGATATCTGCCTACTATATCAAGAATAATGTAGCTTCTGCCTCCAAGGCTATCGCCAAAGGGTTCAAGCTGGCCATGCTTCTGACGATTCCCTCTGTAGCTGCCCTTGCTTTTTTTCCGTCGCAGGTAATCGGTCTGATCTACTCAAGTTCCCTGGGAGCTGATATCATGCAGGTCTATGCATGGAGCCTTATATTCAGCATCCTCAGCAGCCTGCTGCTGAATATCTCAATCGTATTGAATCAAACCAGAATTCCGATGATATCCATGGGAGTAGGCGTCCTCGTAAAGATCGGAGCCAACTTCATGGCCTGCAGGGTCTTCGGCATGGGGTTTGTCGGGGCAGCCTATGCCTCTGTCCTCATGTATGCTGTCATCCTGACCATCAATGTGGTCGCCATACGAAAAATATTCCCGTTCAAACTGGATATGAAAAATGTGTTTGTCAAGCCGGCCATAAGCTCAGTTGCTATGGTCATGGCATGCTCGGGGGCATATGTTCTGGCGGTGGCGGCCGTAGGACCCGGACGGCTTGCAACGGTTCTGATGATCCTGGGGGGCGTGGCCGTCTATCCCGTGGCGCTCTTACTGCTTAAAGGACTTTCTGTGGAAGAAATAGCGGAGTTTCCTGGCGGCGGAAAGCTGGCTGCATTGATCTCTAAAAGGAGCTGATGAAAATGCTGAAGACCTTATTGGTCTACAATCCTATGGCTGGAAATGGTCAGTTCAGAAATCACCTGGACACACTGATCAATCTTTTCCAGGAAGCGGGTCAACCCTTGATTCCATACAGACTCAATCACTTGGATGAATTGGAGCCCATGCTGAAGGCCCTGCCCGTAGCTGAATATGGGAAAATACTCATAGCAGGAGGGGACGGGACCCTTCATCACTGCATCAATGCCCTTCTGAAAGCGGGAGTCGATCTGCCGGTGGGGATCTATCCCATGGGGACTGCAAATGATTTTTCGCAATTTTTCAACCTGACAGGATCGATTGAGGAGATCACAGGGATATTACTGGGTTCACATACAGTACCCTGTGATGTGGGTTTGGTAAATGGCAGCTACTTCATAAACGTTGCCAGTCTGGGGCATCTTATCGATATCAGCCAGAGAGTGGATCTTCAGCTGAAGAATATTTTTGGGGTTCTGGCATACTATCTGAAGGGACTGGAAGAACTTCCGCAGATGAAGCCGGTTTCTATACGCATCGTAGCGGACGAAATGACCCTTGAGGACGAGGTTTATTTTGTTCTGATCATGAATGGACGATCGGCTGGCGGCTTCAAGCGGATTGCACCGGATGCCTCCGTTTGTGACGGCCTGCTGGATATATGCGTTTTCAGAACCTGCCCGGCCCTTGAAATCATGCCGCTGATCCTTCAGGTTGTTGCCGGAGATCATGTGAACAGCCCTTATGTGACCTATTTCAAGACTCGGAGCCTAACAATTCACTGCAATGAACCTGTGGGAACCGATCTTGATGGTGAAAAAGGAGTGTCCCTCCCCATGGAAGTGAAGCTGATACCGGGAATTCTGAAGGTTTTGGCGCCGGTTAAAACCCTATGTTCCTGATCGTGAGAAAAAAGAGTATAGAAGCTTGTCATTGCGAGGAGGCGTCAGTCGACGCGGCAATCTCTCCCTTGAATGTGTGTGTCTAATACATAATTCTGAAGGGAGAGATCGCCGCACTTTGCTCGCGATGACAAACTTCAGCAAAAGGGCCGTCACTAGCAGGAATTATATTCCAGTTAATGACGGCCCTTTTGTTGAATGGTCCAATAGGCTATAAGATGATTGTTTCTCCCCGAAGAATCCGATCCTGAAAATCCTGCTCCTTCAGCAGAGCGTGAATCGCACGGGCAACACCATGGTTTTCATGAGAGTGGGTCACAATGGGACACTGATCACGCACAATTGCCTCTGCGTTCCCCATAGCGACACCGTATGCTGCTAAAGTCAGCATGGACAGATCGTTATGGTTGTCTCCGATGGCCATGGTCTGAGTCATCGGAATCCCCATACGGTCTCCAAGCGCCTTCAGGGCATTACCCTTCGAGGTGGCAGGCGCCATCAGTTCGAAATTGTACCGCCATGATGAGGACAGTGTCAGTCGGCCCCAATCCTCAAAGTATTTCATGCCGTCGATCAGCATCTTGGGTGTAAAAGAGATCACCAGGATGTTATGCCATTCTTCCTGCAATGCCATCAGTGAGTCCACTGATTCAATCGGCTTGTATCCCTTCTGATTGGACCAAGTAGTGATCACATCCCGGAGCCGCTTTATATCGGTTTCAGGTTCGGCGGCTTTTAAAGGCTCGAGCTCTGCAAGCAGGGAATCATGATGCTGCATCCAGGAATGGATTCCCATATTGGAGGTTACTTCAAAATAATAGCCGTTCTCATCCAGCCAGGTCATCGCCAGGGCAACATCCTCCGGATTCATGGGAGTGGTACTGAGAATTTCGCCTTCCGGCGAGTGGATCATAGCGCCGTTGCTGCTGATGAGCCAATGGGAAAAACCATAGGGACGCAGAATGCGCCAGGCATCTTCGGAGAAGCGGCCGGTAGCTATGATGATCTCATACCCATGAGCCTGAGCCTCCAAAATGGCCGCAAGATTCTCAGGGCTGATTTCTTTTTTACTGTTTAGAAGTGTTCCATCCATATCTAAGGCGATCATAGGCATTCGCGGACCTGCTTTCATTTTTATTAAAACCTTTTGCCACAATGCTCACTCTCTATAATTTCATTATAGGAGAGTTCTGTCGGGGAAGCAAGGCGGAGAAGGCGGGAGGATAATCCAGAGGCAGCGGCGAATACTGAGACATCATGTGTATTCGGAGGTTGACCATGAAGCGGATCACAGTTGACAGGCATTATATCTATCTCAGGGATGGCGGTGTCTGCCGATTTTGCGGTAAGGCACTGAAATTCGGGAAAATGAGCGTGGATCACTATTACCCACGAAGTGCCGGTGGGCCAGATGAGGTTTTTAATCTGGTGTCTTCCTGCAGGCCATGCAATGATCGGAAGCAATCCCGGATTCCGAAGGATTGGCAGACTCTCTGGATAGAAGCTTTTGAACGGGCGGTACAGGACAGGAAGCTGTTCCTGTCAGTCCAGGGGATCAGTTATGAGGAACTTCAGCAGATGGCACAGGGGATTATTCGCGCCGCGCAAGAGGGGGATTCAACCATATTTGACAGCAAAAGCAAAAGATTTCACGTGAAGCAGATGAGAATCAAGAAGATATCAGATATCAGCATCAATGATGTGTTGTAGGCAGAGGTCCGATATTTATTGAACGGAGGAAAACATGGCTCAGAATAAGGATTCAGATCATTTCAGCCGGGACTGGCATCCTGATCAGGAAAGTCCGATGCCTCTTTATGAGCAGATCCGCCGCCACATAAGAGACCGTGTTGCTGGAGGCGACTGGCCGCCGGGGCTGCTGCTTCCATCTCAGCGAGTGCTTGCCGAAAAGTGGGGGATCAACCGGAGTACGTTGATAGAGGCTCTGGAAGAACTGAAAGCGGAAGGGATCCTGGAATCCAGAACCGGGAGCGGCGTCCGGGTAGCCAACAACACCTGGGCCTTGTTCGCTGGTGGTGCCGGCACCAACTGGAACCGCTATATCGGCAAGGGGCTCCACTCGCCGAATCAGCCTACTGTTCAGGCAATCAACCGATACGAATTCGAGCCTGGAATCATCCGGCTGGGAACGGGAGAACTCACTCCGTCCCTCTATCCGACAGAGATGGTACGGCAAGTGCTCCGCCGGGCTGCGGACCGTATTCCGGACCTGAGCTATCTGGAAGGAAAAGGGCTTTTTGAACTAAGGGAAGTCATCTGCAAACGGGTATCCGGATTGGGCATAAAGGTGATCCCTTCGCAGATCCTGATCACCTCAGGTGCCCTTCAGGCCCTCCAGCTGATATCAATGGGAATCACTCCTTTCGGCTCCACCATTTTAGTGGAACGGCCATCCTATCTCCAGTCCCTCAAGATATTCCAGTCCTCCGGCATGCACCTGAAAGGGATTCCGATGGATTCTTCGGGCATCCGCCTGACCAGCCTGAAAAAAGGGATCCAGACTAAGGAGACCCCCTTCCTCTATACCATTCCCACATATCACAACCCGACAGGCATCACCATGCCCTTGGAAAGAAGACAGGCGCTGCTTGACCTGTGTCATAATGAGCGCATCCCTATGGTTGAAGATGACATCTACAGGGACCTGTGGCTGGACAAAGCCCCGCCGCTGCCGATCAAGGCTCTGGATCGGTTCGGTAATGTGATTTATCTTGGAAGCGTATCGAAATCACTGGCTCCCGGACTGCGAATTGGTTGGGTAATAGGATCGGAAGCAGTAATCGAGCGGCTGGCCGATATAAAGATGCAGACGGATTACGGTTCCAGTTCCCTGTCCCAATGGGCTCTGACAGAATGGCTGGAAAGCGGTCTGTACGATGAACATACAGCCGCTGTCCGTCAGGAACTCGGACACAGGCGGGAAGCCGTTATCGCTTCACTGAACAGGCACTTCAGGAATCTTGCCGTTTGGGAAAGACCTGCCGGTGGTTTTTACATCTGGCTCAGGCTGAATAGGAAAATCCCGTTGCAGCCTTTGTTTGAAAAGGCATTGAAAAGGAAAGTTCTCCTCAACCCCGGGTACCTATATGAAGAAGAAACCTCATCAAATCTAAGAATCTCCTACGCGTATGCTTCCGTTGAGGAGCTGGAAACCGGTCTGGCCATTCTGGCAGAGCTGGTGAACGGGTGAATTGGTTGGGTAGAATCAATAAAACCGGTTGGGGCTGCTACTGGCAGGATAGTCCATACTGGAGACAGTAAGGAAAACTGTTTTCAGGAGGATATGATGATACAATCACTTGCACAGGGATTTTTACTGGGACTTGCCTATGTGGCACCCATCGGCATGCAGAATTCATATGTGATCCAGTCCGCAGCGACACTTAGCCGTGGAAGAGCTTATCAGGTTGCCCTGATCACGACTTTTTTTGATCTTACCCTGGCGGTCGCCTGTTATCTGGGCGTTGGAACCCTGATTGAAACATTTCCCGGGGCTCGGTTGGCCTTGTTGGGATTCGGCTCCCTGGCAGTCGTTTGGATCGGTACAGGGCTTGTCAGGTCCTCACCGCAGGCGCTGGAAGGAGCAGATGTAAGCAAGCCTCTTTCCCGGATTGCCCTGACTTGCTTCGTGGTGACCTGGCTCAATCCTCAAGCGCTGATTGACGGTACCATGTTCGTAGGAGGGTTCCGGGCATCCATGCCCGCAGAACAGGCCCTGAATGTGTTCATGGGAGTTTGTCTGGCTTCCATGGTATGGTTCTGCGGCATAACCACCCTTGTCATCCGCGGCAAGAAACATTTCACACCCCGGGTGCAGAAGGGAATCAATGTGGTCTGCGGCTCGGTTGTCATTCTCTATGGTCTGTCCCTGGCATGGACTCTAATTAAGGAAGGGGTTTTGTGATAGAATTGGAGTAACGCAGGATATTCAGAAGGGAGAACCCCATATGGCAGAAAAAAAGGTGTTGCTTCTGGGAGATGAACGGCTTTACCGGGTTTGTGAACCTGTAGGAGAAGACCAACTGGATTTGGCAAAGCGGATCATGACGGACCTGCATGATACAATGATGGCATTCCGGAAACGGTTCGGATTCGGCCGCGCGATTGCCGCACCTCAGATCGATGAACCCTATCGTATGATTTACCTCAATATCGGAGAGCCGGAAGCTTTGATTAATCCCGTTCTATCCTTTCCGGATGATGAGATGATGGAGCTGTGGGATGACTGCATGAGTTTTCCCGGTCTGGAGGTATGGCTGAAGCGTCACCGACGCTGTGTCATAACATACAGGAACCTGAAGTGGGAGAACTGCCGCATGGATCTGGAAGGAGATCTTTCAGAGCTGCTGCAGCATGAATATGATCATTTGGACGGCATTTTAGCGGTTCAGCGGGCTGAGAATCTGAAAGCATTCCGATTCAATCCCCAAAAAGCCTGATTTCTAATCCTCAAGCAGCTTCTCCAAATCAGGTAATCTTGACATATGAATGCAGGTATGTTAATTTACAATTAATTGAATGTTTCATGTTCTTCAGGGCAGGGGGAAGTTCCCGACCGGCGGTAAAGCCCGCGAGCTGCGAAAGCAGTTGATTTGGTGTAAATCCAAAGCCGACAGTATAGTCTGGATGGAAGAAGAACGCGCAGAGTCCGATTATTTATTTGCGCTACCTTTAGCCCTGGTGTTTTTGACACCAGGGCTTTTTTGAACCAATTTCCGATGCCCTGGATTACTTCCAGGGCATTTTTTGTAAATCAACCACCGAATACACCGAATACACCGGAGGAGATCGCGAATACGTTTCAAACCAAGAATGTGCTGAAAGAGCATCCGAATATTTCGGTGTTTTCGGTGCTTTCGAATGACAGTTTTTATAAGAGACCGTAGTCAGGAGGTATCTATGAAAATTAATCACTTTACCGAACAGGATCATCACTACATGCATCGCGCCCTGGAGCTGGCCCGAAGAGGCTGGGGGCTCACGAATCCCAATCCTTTGGTGGGCTGCGTGGTGGTGAAGGACGGTCACGTTCTGGCTGAAGGCTGGCATGCTCGTTACGGGGAGGACCATGCCGAGGCAATGGCCTTGAAACAGCTGGAAAACGCTGAGGGAGCCACCCTGTATGTGAATCTGGAGCCCTGCAACCATACCGGGAAAACGCCGCCATGCTCAGAATTGATCATCAAAAAAAAGGTCAGCCGAGTGGTTTACGCTATGGATGATCCGAACCCGGTTGCCGTCGGGGGTGCCGTGAGGCTGAAAAATGCTGGTGTCCAGGTTGAAGGCGGACTGTTGGGTACTGAAGCGGCCGAACTGAACGAAATTTTCGGCAACTGGGTGACCCGGCAAAGGCCCTTTGTAATAGTGAAGTATGCCATGACATTGGATGGCAGGATTGCCTCATTTACCGGTGATTCCCGATGGATAACCGGTCCGGAAGCACGGGGCATGGTCCACGGACTCCGTCAGCGGGTCAGCGGAATACTTGTGGGAAGCGGGACTGTCCTGGCGGACGATCCCGAGCTTTCTGTCCGGGAATGGGAAGGAGAGAAGCGTCAGCCCTTGAGGGTGGTACTGGATGCACGAGGCCGCATTCCTTTGGAAGCGAAAGTGTTTCAAGACCAGGCTGTTCAGCAGACCCTTCTGGTCACAACCGAACGGATCGGTCGTGAAAAGGCAGAAATGATTTTGGCTAAGGGCGTTAAAATATGGTCAGGGCCTTTGGAAAACAGTCACCTGGATCTGTCGGCCGTGCTTGAACACTTGAAGCAGCTGGGCTGTGACAGTATTCTTGTGGAGGGTGGTTCCGCGATCCACGGCAGCTTCCTGGACAACAGGCTTGCAGATCGGATCCATGCCTTCATCGCACCGAAGCTGATCGGCGGAAGCTCGGCCCCCGGACCGGTAGGGGGCAGGGGTCTTGCGCGGATGGCTCAGGCCATTGAACTGATGGCCGGCAGGACAGAACAACTGGGACGGGATATCCTGATCACCGGGATTCCGAAGTATCGGGAGGACGCAGATCATGTTCACAGGACTGATTGAAGAAATAGGAAAGCTGGATCAGAGGCGGCTGAATGCACAGGGGGGCACCCTCCGGATTGCATGCAGGGCTCTGCAGGAGGACATGAAGGTGGGGGACAGTGTTGCCGTCAATGGGGCCTGTCTGACGGTCACGGCTTTCGATGCCCAAGGATTCACCGCCGATGTGATGGCTGCAACCCTGAGCAGTACCACCCTCGGGAGAATTTCGCCCGGTTCAGAGCTGAATCTGGAACGGGCTCTGCGTCTTCAGGACCGATTGGGGGGGCATATTGTCAGCGGTCACGTGGACGGAATCGCACGGGTAACGGCGATGAAGATGGCGGGCGATGCCCTGGCAGTGAGTTTTGAAGCGCCGTCGGACTGTCTCCGCTACCTGGCCCATAAAGGCTCCGTAACCTTGGACGGCGTCAGCCTCACAATCCAGCGACTCTCACAAACTGGTTTCGAGATCGGCCTGATTCCGCATACTCAGGCAGTCACTGCCTTGAAAAACTTACGAGTGGGCCAGGAAATCAATCTGGAATGCGATCTCCTCGCCCGTTATATGGAGCGCCTCATGGAACCAAAAGATACAGAAAGCGGCATGACACTGGAGCGACTGGCCTCGCTGGGCTATTAGGAGGAAATACCATGTTCAATACGATAGAAGAAGCACTTCTTGCTTTGCAGGCAGGAGAAATGATTGTTGTTGTGGATGATGAGGATAGGGAGAATGAAGGGGACCTGCTGATGGCTGCTGAAAAGGCAACGCCCCAGGCGATCAATTTCATGGCTACTCAGGGTAAAGGGCTGATTTGCGCACCCATGACCCAGGCTGATCTGACCCGGATGGAAATCCAAACGATGGTGCCCAAGAATACCGATCTGCATCAGACCGCCTTCACCGTTTCGGTGGATGGAATTCAAACCACTACGGGGATCTCTGCTGCTGAACGGGCGATGACGTTGAACAGCCTGGCTGATCCTGCATCGACGCTGCATTCCTTCCGCAGACCCGGGCATATTTTCCCCCTCGCTGCACGGGAGGGCGGTGTCCTGGTGCGGCCCGGCCATACCGAGGCCGCAGTGGATCTCACCCGTTTGGCTGGTTTGGTTCCGGCTGGCGTGATCTGCGAAATCCTGAAGGAAGACGGATCAATGGCCCGACTGCCGGATCTGATACCATTTTCAAAGACTCACGGCCTGAAACTGATCACCATTGCCGACCTGATCGCGTATCGGCTGCAGCATGATCCCATCATACAGCGGGCGACGGAAACGGTTCTTCCCACTGTGCATGGTATTTTCAGAATGGTGGGTTATGAGAACCGTGTCACCGGGGAGCATCATGTGGCCCTGATCTTTGGGGAGCTGAATCCCGAAGAACCTGTCCTTGTGCGGGTTCACTCGGAATGCCTCACCGGTGATGTTTTCGGATCGATGCGCTGTGACTGCGGTGAACAGCTCCACCGAGCTATGGACCGCATCGCCGAGACCGGCAGCGGTGTACTCGTCTATCTTCGCCAGGAAGGCCGCGGCATCGGCCTGATCAATAAGATCAAAGCCTATGCCCTGCAGGATTCAGGAATGGATACGGTCGAAGCCAATCTGGCCCTTGGCTTTGAAGCGGACAGACGGGATTACGGCGTGGGCGCAGCAATCCTACGGGACCTTGGCGTCCGAAGCCTCCGCATCATGACCAACAACCCCAAGAAAATCATCGGCCTGGAAGGCTTCGGCCTGAAAGTGGCAGAACGTGTGCCCATTGAACCTACCGTCCATGATGAGAACAGAAGGTACCTGAACACGAAGACAGAGAAGCTGGGGCATATGATGGGTAAAAGGAAGTAGAAATGAATTGGACAAGTATTGTTTGCCTTCCTCCGGGAGGAAGGTGGCAGCGAAGCTGACGGAAGGAGTCTGCGAGACAAATCTACAGTACGCGCAGACTCCCCCTGTCACTTCGTGACATCCCCCTCCCGGAGGGAGACGAGGCACATATAATTTGACATCCAACAACTCACTAGGAGGAATACACATGAACACGATCGAGGGAAATCTGATTGCATCGGGAATCAAAGTTGGAATCATCGCAAGCCGTTTCAACGAACTCATTGTTTCAAAGCTGGTGGGGGGCGCCATGGACGGACTGGTCCGGCATGGAGCGGAAGCGGAGGACATCACCCTGGCTTGGGTGCCGGGGGCATATGAAATTCCTCTGGCTGCAAGAAGAATGGCCCGAAGCGGAAAGTACGATGCTGTCATTTGTCTTGGCGCAGTCATCCGGGGCTCCACTCCCCATTTCGATTTCGTTGCTTCCGAAGTCTCCAAAGGGGTTGCATCCGTATCCCTGGAAACGGATCTGCCGATCATCTTCGGCGTTCTGACCACGGACAATATCGAACAGGCCCTGGAACGGGCCGGTGTCAAATCCGGAAACAAAGGATTTGATGCAGCAGTCACGGCTATTGAAATGGTGAATCTTTTCAATGCAATGGGGTAGATGCGAAATGTTTTGAGCTGTTGCTCAGGAATTATAATTTATGAAAAAGCGTTGACAGGGCAACAGTTCTGTTCTACAATTACAGCAATAACTTTGGAAAAAGGAGGCAAACTCATGAATACGGTACGATATACCTGGCGTTGGCAAAATAGTGATGACCTTCACAATTCCATGTTTATCGTGAACCAGGTACATTCATGTTTTGCCTAGCTTATTTAATGCAGCTGACACCCCGCATAGGGTGATGCAATCATGAAACCTGTCCTGAATAGGACGGGTTTTTGTATTTCCGTTACTGGAGAGTCCTGTTCACAACTGACAGGGCTCTTTTTTATACAAAAAAAACGTTCGTAAAATCCAAGGAGGATTTACCATGAAAAAACTGATGAAAAGCATTCTGATCATGTCACTGACTGCAGCACTGATCCTGACAGGCTGCGCGCCCGCACCCAAGCAGCCTGAAGCACCTGCTCCCGCTGCTCCTGCTGAGAAGATTTCCATCGGCATCACCCAGATAGTCGAGCACCCTTCCCTTGACCTTATCCGCCAGGGCGTCATTGATGGATTGAAGGACAAAGGCTTCGTGGATGGCGAACAGATTGCCATCGATTATGTCAATGCGCAGGGCAACATGGAAAACACTCAGCTGATTGCTCAAAAATTCGAAGCCGATAAGAAAAAGCTGGTGATCGCCATCACAACCCCCAGCGGACAGGCGGCCAAGAACAACGTGAAAAGCAGTCCGATCATCTTCTCGGCGGTAACAGATCCGGAGGGTGCAGGACTTGTGGGTGATAACATCACAGGCGTCAGCGATATGACTCCAATAGATCAGCAGCTTGAATTGCTTAAGGCATTGATGCCGAATGCGAAAACCATCGGTATGATTTATAACTCCAGTGAACAGAACTCAGTGGTACAGGTGGAACTGACAAAGGTAAAAGCAAAGGCCATGGGATTTACAGTTGAAGCTGTAGCAATCACCACGGCCAACGAAATCCCGCTGGCACTTGATGCGCTACTGGGGAAAGTGGATGTCCTCTACACCCATGTTGATAACACGCTGGCTTCCGCCTACGGCGTCATCATCCAAAAGGCCAATGAGAAGAAAATCCCTGTACTGGGAGCAGTTGAAGACTATGTGAAACAGGGCGCTATCGCAACTCAGGGAATCGATAACTACAAAGTCGGTTACCAGACAGGCGTGATGGCAGCCAGAGTCCTTTCAGGCGAAGATGTCAACACCATCCCTTTCGAAACATTGAAGGAAACAGACCTCATCATCAACACAAAAGCACTTGATGCCTTAGGGATCACCGTACCGGATGACCTGAAAGCGAAGGCGAAAACTGTAGAGTAACACGTTTTGTGACAGATGATACTATACCCAACCTTCCTCCGGGAGGAAGGTGTCAGCGCAGCTGACGGAAGGAGTCCCGGAGGGATACGCTCAGCGACTCCCCCTGTCACTTCCGTGACATCCCCCTCCCGGAGGGAGATCGAGAGTAATATTACCAACAATTTCAAGACAGGAGAATACTATGTTCATGCAATCAGCCCTGGAACAGGGCCTCATCTTCGGCATCATGGCTCTGGGAGTCCTGATTTCATATAAAATCCTGGACTTCCCGGACCTGTCCGTGGATGGGAGCTTTCCACTGGGGGGCGCTGTTGCGGCTTCGGTTCTGCTTGGCGGACATTCCCCTGCGATGGCCCTGTTTCTTGCGGCCATAGCCGGGGCGATGGCGGGGTTTGTAACCGGCTTCATCCATACCCGCTTTAAAATCACTCATCTGCTCTCAGGGATCATCGTAATGATCGGCCTATACAGTGTAAATCTTCGTGTCATGGGCGGCAGCGCCAATCGGCAGATATTTCAGACCCAGCATCTTTTCAGCGGAGATACGCCGCCGTTGGTGATTCTCATCCTGTTCGTTCTTGGAGTCAAATTCGGTCTGGATTTCCTGTTGAGAACGCAGTTCGGTTTTGCTCTGCGGGCTCTTGGAGATAATCCGCAAGTGGTGACAAACCTGGGTATCAATGCAGAAACATATAAGATCATGGGGCTGATGGTTTCCGGCGCCCTGATAAGCCTGAGCGGCGCTTTACTGGCTCAAAGCCAGGGCTTTGCGGACGTCGGCATGGGCACCGGCATGCTGGTTATCGGCCTGGCGGCAATCATCATGGGAGAAACCCTGTTCAGCCGGTTCAAAAGAGTCAATATGACAACGGTTGCCATCGTTGGCGCCATCCTATATCGTGCGATGGTTGCGGGAGCACTGATGATGGGCCTTCCCGCCGGAGACATGAAGTTGATTACCGCTGTGCTGCTCCTGGGAATCCTGGTTATTCAACGGCGGAAACCCCAGCGGCTTAAACAAGCCCTGCGTAGTGGAAAGGCGGTGCTCTGATGCTGACATTCCAATCGGTTACCAAACGATTTGAGACTCTGGACGGAATAAAAACCGTATTCGAGAACTTGAACATAACCATTGAATCAGGTGAATTCGTATCAGTGGTCGGGGCAAACGGCACAGGGAAATCCACTTTTGTACGGCTTGTATCAGGAGATCTGCTGCCGGATTCCGGGGAAGTGAGCCTTGATGGCAAGGGTTTGTCCCTGATGCCCCTTCATCTTCGCAAGCGACTGATCGGCAAGGTGTATCAGGATCCTGCAATGGGAGCGGTTAGCAGGATGACGGTGTTGGAGAACCTATCGATGGCCGACCGGAAAGGAAAGTCATTCGGGCTCGGCATGGGGCTTAACCGCAAAGAGCGATCCCGGTATGAGAAGCTGCTGGGGACTCTTGATATGGGTATGGAGAGCCACCTTGATACCGAGGTCCGGTTCCTGTCCGGTGGTCAGCGACAGGCTCTTGCCCTGATCATGGCCACACTGGTTACGCCGCGCATCCTTATCCTGGATGAGCATACCGCCGCTCTCGATCCCAAGAGCGCCCAGATGATTCTGCAAAAGACTGCTGAGCTGGTAAGTACCGAACAGATCACCACCATCATGATCACCCATTCCCTGAATGCAGCAATCCATTATGGTGAACGACTCCTGCTTTTCTCCGGAGGTCAGATTCGACTGGACCTGAAAGGTGAGGAAAAGAAGGCACTTACACCTCAGATATTACTGCCATATTATGTGCAGGATGCAAGTTCGTCCCCGATGGAAGAACGTTCAGAGAATGACATGTGAATCCCGCCCTCCCGGTGCTGTACGAATCTCCGGGAGGATTTGTTTTTTGGTACGATTCCGGCGTATAATGGAAGCAGGTACATTTTGAGCAAAATTGGAGATAATCGTGAATATAATGTCAGCATGGTATGAATTCTGGGGTAGAGTCTGGGTGCCCCACGCCCTTCGACATCTGAAAGAGCCGGTTATCCTGCACCTGTCAGACACTCCGGCTCCTTTTTTTGATGCTCTGCCGGGTCTGATCAGAGAGCTGAAGCCGACATGGATCATCCATACAGGGGATTTGGTGGATGATGTCAAGCTTGGTTTGAATCCTGGTCATAGGAGTAATTACACCAGCAAGGTCCGTCGGCTGATCCGAATTCTTGAGTCATCAGGGGCGGAAGGGATTTTTCTGTGTCTGGGAAATCATGATGACATTGACGCCATCGGGGAAGTATCCCATCGGATCCGTATATTCTCCTCAGGTCATCGGCTCACTTTGGGACTGATGACTTTGGGAATCGCCCATTATGTACAGGATGCTCTGGCGGCCGGCGGCGATATATGCGTTTTCGGGCATAATTTTGACCAATGTACGGACTTGTCAGGGAGTCCTAGAATGCTGAATGGTCTAGAAGCGATCCATATCATACTGCCTCTCAGTGGACAGGTGTTCATGCTGCCTTATCCTTATGGAACCAATGGACAGAGGTTGGGAATGGGAAAAATCGGACTTTAGGAGGATAAAGATGCTGTCGATGATTCGAAGTGGCCCCAAAACGCTTCTGATTTCAACCCCTGAACCGCTGCTTATGGTTCAGTATCTGAATGGCAAGTACAGCGGGGTTCAGGGGACCTTTGAGCAGGTCTTTGATGCCGCGAAAGAGGAAAACAGCATTGTTATCATAACCCAGGAGAATCTGGACCAGGCAATTCCGATCACAGCGGCCCAAGATGCCTATAGTCTTCCGGTTGAGATGGAGAACCTCCTGTGCGCTCTGATCAATGACGGGATGAGCAGGTATATCCGACAAATCAGGATGTCTACCCGGATGATCCTGCTTAGGAGCATGGGAGATCTGGGCAAAAGCCTCGAAGTCATCGAATCGGATTATCCCGGAGAGACCGGATCTGTCATGGATCTGATGAATCTCTACACCGATCAGGGGACAGTTGTCGCATTTACAGATAAACCGGTGAACAGGGTCTGCAGGCTTAGTGATGTCCACCCGGAGGCTCGACATATCTCAATGCCTTATGGTACGCTGTTCAAGGAATTACGGGCCCATGCCTTGAAATATCTCAACGCCGGTATCGGCAACAAGGATTGGGTCGAGCTGGAGATACGCATATTCGACAGGCTCAGTAAGTATGAGCTTCACTACAAGAGACTCGTTCAGATGATCGATTCCCTGGAGATTGGCCTGATTCTTGGCGAAAGCTGGAGCAAGGACAATCCGCGGTTCATGATGACGGTGGATGTGTACCGGGTACGCCTTATGACATTCATGGAACCCGCAGAAATCAAACGCTATCTGGTGGGTCTGGAGTATCTTGAAGACGGCATGCGCATCGCGGATCAGGATGTCTACCTGAATCGCAAGAAAATCTATTGGAGCGATGTCGCAAAGGGGCATGCCAATAGCCGAGCGGCTTTAGGGATGCTTTATCGGTATCGGATCCTTGAAAAGATGACACAGGAAGAAAAAGAAGCTTTCGTGGCAGTAGAGGCAGTGATCCGTAATCTTCAGAGCGAATCATGAGCTGCTGCTCCGACAAAGGAGGATCTTTATGATACCGATCAGGATTGATTCAGATGCTGTCCTGTTAATGAAAGAGAAGAAACGCGACACGCTGACCATCGACGTTCGAAAAAGCGGCGGCGGGTGATGCGGATCGTTGGTAATCCCAGAAGTGGGATACCGGGCACCGGCGGTGCCTGCTGATTACGAAATGAGTGTGCAGGATGGCATACAGATATATATTTCCAAACATGTGAGACTTCACGGCCCGCAGCTTCGCGTACGGGTTATCCGAGGATTACTGGGCAAGAAGATTGAGGTAGAGGGGATACAACTGGTGCCAGGAGGCAGATGATGATTGAACTGGGTAAGATGCAGAAGTTGAAGGTGTTGCGGTGGACCACTGTGGGTGTTTTTGTTGGAATCGGAGATGAGGATGAAATGGGCGGAATACTCATGCCCAATAAATATGTCAAGGAAGGAACCGAGAAGGGAGATGAAGTAGAGGTCTTCGTGTATAGGGATTCCGAAGACCGACTGATTGCCACCAGTATCAGACCGCCGGTTCAGGTAGGTGAGATCGGCTATCTGAAAGTCCTCGAAACCGGTAACCTGGGAGCGTTTTTGGACTGGGGTCTCGAGAAGGATCTTCTTCTGCCCCATCGCGAGCAGCAGGAGCGGCCTCAGAAGGGGCGCTCTGTCCTGGTAGCCCTTTATATAGACAAGACGGACAGGATATGCGCCACCACATATATTGAGAAATACCTGGAGGCGCAGTCCCCTTACAAAGTGGATGACAGGGTGAGCGGCCTTGTATATCGGATCAGTGACACCTTAGGGGTCCTGGTCGCGGTGGATAACCGCTATATGGGCCTGATTCCAAAACAGGAAGCCATCGGTTCCTTCCACAAGGGCGATACGGTCAGCTGCCGCGTCGCTTCAATCAAGGACGACGGGAAGCTGATTCTCAGCCTGAAGGAGAAAGCGCATATCCAGATGGATTCAGATGCAGTGACACTATTG
The DNA here is from genome assembly GCA_964511875.1 of uncultured Peptostreptococcaceae bacterium. Taxonomy (GTDB): domain Bacteria; phylum Bacillota; class Clostridia; order Peptostreptococcales; family Acidaminobacteraceae; genus CAZEHS01. Next base: position 10,086 of record CAZEHS010000009.1, on the reverse strand, counting down.
GAAATCCTGAAAAAGAGAAACGGATTCCTGGATCTTCATGATGACAGTGACCCGGAGCTCATCCGAAGCACTCTGAAGATGAGCAAACGCGCATTCAAACGGGCAGTCGGCCGTTTGTTGAAGGAAAAACATATTGAATTGACTGATAAGGGAATCACACTAATTGTGAAGGCCAAACCTGAAACAGAAGAATGAAGCGCTGTAAGCCCTCTTAAATGAGGGTTTTTTTCATAAATGCAGTTGTGCATCCGGGACTTGCTTTGTGTTCTGTGATAGAATGATAACGTGAACCACCCCGATGAGCCATGTTTTCCGAAGTATTGAGTCAGAGAAAACATAGGTCTGGATAGGAATGGGGAAGTTCATTTCAAAATTAAATGGTAATATATAACATATATGTAATTCGGGTTTGGAGGAATCGTTGAACCTGTAATGGAGGGAGCCTGATGAATTTGCCTGACATAGCCATAGCATTGAAAACAGTCCTGGGTCTGATGGCCTTAGCAACACTTCTGCCGCTGCTGATGAAAGGTGGAGGGCGGAAGTGCAATCTGTACACATCCCTTCTTCTATTGGCAGCCTCGTTCCTCCTGCTTTTCATCTCCATTCAGACCTTGAACGGCTATGGAAGTCCGGAGGATCTGATACATATCAAAACCATGCTTCCGGACGCGAATCTTACATTCAGGCTGGATGGCGTGTCTGCATTTTTCACTATGATCCTTGCGGTTCTGAGCATATGCGTTGCACTGTATTCGATTGGATTCGGTGGTATAGGCCATGTTGAAGAAAAACGGGAGAATCTTTCCGGGCTGATTTCGATATTTGTGCTGTCGATGATCTGCGTATTCACGGCAGGTGATTTGCTTGCATTCTTCATGTCCTGGGAATTGATGGCGTTTACCTCCTATTTCCTGGTTGTCTATCATCATGAATCCAAGGACGCCCAGGATGCAGGACTTGTCTACATAATAATGACAAGTGCAGGCACCATCTTCCTGCTTTTGGGAATCATGCTGCTATATGCGTCAACCGGTGAAACCTCCTTTGCAGCGCTGATCCATCAGGTGCCTGCCGAAGAGAGCGCATTGATATTCATCCTGCTGTTCATCGGCTTTGGTACCAAAGCAGGATTGGTACCGCTTCACATCTGGTTGCCGCTCGCTCATCCAGCAGCACCGAGTCAGGCATCGGCACTGATGTCCGGTATCATGATCAAAACAGCGGTTTACGGCATGCTGCGTTTCGTCTTCATCATTCTGGGGGTTCAGGACATATGGTGGGGAGTTGCCCTCCTTGCGTCCGGTATCATCACCACGGTAATCGGTGTGTGTTATGCCTATCTGGACAACAACTTCAAGAAACTGCTGGCTTTCAGCAGTATTGAGAACATCGGCATCATATTCATGGGACTGGGTGTTGCAGCCATTGGGCAGGCTTCGAACAACGGGGGTCTCCTGGGTCTTGGTCTTATGGCAGCGCTGCTGCACAGCTTTAACCACGGCGTCTTTAAATCACTGCTGTTCCTGAGCGCAGGAAATGTCTATGAAGTGACGCACACAAAAGACCTTGAGATCCTCGGCGGCCTGATGAAACGTATGCCTCATACCGGCATCCTCACACTGGCAGGTGCGATAGCATTGTCTGCCGCAGTTCCATTCAACGGATTCATAAGCGAATGGATCACATACCGTTCATTTCTATTCCTGCTTTTGAAGGGTACCGCCATGGTGGCCTTTGCCGGAATGCTGGGTGTTGTTGCACTGGCATTCGCAGGGGTTATGGCAACGGCCGCAATGGTTAAGGTGCTGGGTATCGCCTTTCTGGGAGTTCCTCGAAGCGAAACGGCCTCCCATGCACACGAAGTGCCGTACATGATGCTGATTCCGGGATACATGCTTGCGGGAATCTGCCTGCTGGCCGGAATATTTCCTTACAGCGTCATTTCACTTATCGGGCAGGGGCTTTCATCGGTTCCGGAAGTTGTGTTGGCTTCTGACAATGGCGGTCATGTCAGTTTTCTTGTCCAGCACCTCAATCTTGGCGTCCTGGGCATTTATCCGGTGAACACATTCGCAGTACTTGTGCTTTTCGGCATCCTGGCCTATTCGGTTCCGAAGGCAATCGGCCGGCAACGGTCCCATCGCATCAACACTACCTGGGACTGTGGTTTTATTCGTCAAAACAGCCGGATGCAATACAGTGCAATGGGATTTTCGAAGCCGCTGGCGATGGTCTTCCGTATGCTGTTCAAGCCTGCCAGAGAACTTACCATTGAAAAAGGGCATACGCCGTACCATCACAAACGGATACAGTACAGTGTGGAAACTGAGGCTGTATTCATAAAATACATGTATCTTCCATTTTCAAAGTGGATACTTCAGCTGTCATCCCGAGTCCAGGAACGAATTGAGACAGGAAGCATCCACCGTTACCTATCATATATCTTCGCCATCATCATTGTGCTGATCATCTATAACATCATCCGATAGGGGGAGCCGATGGAAAACATAGGTTATGTTCCAATTCAAGCGGTTCTTGTTCTGATGATCGCGCCGCTTTTCTCAGGGATCATCAGAAAAATCAAGGCGTTTTCTCAGAAAAGAGTGGGCGCACCCGTGCTTCAGGGATATTTCGATCTGATAAAGCTGTTTCAAAAAGGTACAGTGGTTTCGACAAACGCTTCATGGATCACCCGCGTCGCACCGGCTGTGGTCTTCTCTGCTTCACTGTTTGCAGCTGCCAGTGTTCCATATTTGGCAGGCCGCGGCCCTAATCCGTTGGGAGATGATCTGATTCTCGTCATCTATACTCTGGCGCTAGGCCGTATCTTTCTGACATTGGCAGGCATGGATGCCGCCAGTGCCTTCGGTGGAATGGGAAGCAGCCGTGATTATCTGGTTGCAGCGCTTTTTGAACCCACTCTGCTGATCGCTGTGATGACCTTCGGAATCATAACAGGTACAACCTCCGCCCAAGGCATCCAGAGCTGGATGGCGGCTAATGGCAATACGAGTGCCCAATCAGGTCTGGTCCTGCTCAGCGCAGCAGTGTTCCTGGTTCTGGTGGCAGAAACAAGCAGGATCCCTGTGGACGACCCAGCAACTCATCTGGAGCTGACCATGGTGCATGAAGCCATGCTGCTTGATTATTCCGGCCCGCATCTGGCGCTTCTGGAATGGGCAGCTTCATTGAAACAGCTCTTTCTGATAGCACTGTTGGCTAACCTGTTCTTACCTGGAGGCCCTGAACTTATTCCGGCTGCAGGAGGCGCGGCGCCTTTGCTTGTTTTTTTGGTGAAAGGGTGCATCATCGCGGGAATCACAGGCCTGTGGGAGGCTGCAACGGTAAAGCTCCGTCTCTTCAGCATTTCCAACCTGGCTGCTGCAGCGTTCATGCTGGCTTTCATCGGTTTTCTCAATTGCCTTTCTGCTGTTAGGGGGTTTTAATATGAATGTGCTGCAAACGCTCTCGGCACTTATCCTGATATCATGCTTCATACTTGTTTCTAAAAAACGCCCGTTGAGCTATATACGGACATTTCGCATGCAGTCCCTCCTTATCGGTTTTGTTGCACTCATCATCGGCTTTGAAAATTATCAGGCAGAAGGTGAGATGGAGCTGGTGATTATCGGTATCATTGTCATCGTAATGAAAGTATTTTACATCCCGAAACTGCTAAGGAAGATGATTACCGACTCGCATCACCCTGAACAGAAGGATTATTTCCACACGGTACCCATCCATATCCTTGCCTGTTGCGGGTTGTACGCTTTCATGTATTTCACATTCGCATCGATTCCGGTATTTCACGGCCTTCAATTCGGGCAGTATATGGTCAATTCAATCTCAGTCGTTCTGATTGGCTTTTATTTCATGATGAGCCGCCTTAAAGCATTGGGACAGATTGTCGGATTCCTGGTCTTAGAAAACGGAATTTTCATTTCGGCGATATTTGCCACCAACGGCATGCCGTTCATAGTCGATCTGGGCATTCTGGTGGATCTGATAACTGCGGTGCTGATCATGGGTGCGATCAGCTTCAGGCTGGATGAGCATTTCAGCACGGCCGACACGCAATCCCATGATGAAGTGAGAGGTTAAGACCATGATCATAGCTCTGCTGTTACTTTCATTATCTGCCATTCCGCTTTTTTGGGTATCCTCTGCTGTTCGGTGGTCAAGCGCTGTGAGTCTGTTCATTTCCGGATGGTCCCTGATCATTGGTTTTTTTCTTACCGCCCAGGTCCTTGAGAAAGGGTTTGTCGAACAGGGTACTATTCTGGGCCTTTATGTGGACAGCCTCAGTGCCTTGGTGTTGGATCTGATTCTCCTGATAAGTTTTTTTGTCGCCGTTTATGCCATCGGCTATCTGGAAGCAGAGCAGAAGGCCGGACATATGGACGCCAAACGCATCCGGATATTCTATTCCCTGATGTACAGCTTCATTTCCACCATGTTCCTGTCACTGGTGACGGGGAACATCGGCGTTCTGTGGGTAGCGATCGAGGGTACTACCCTGGCTTCCGCATTCCTGGTGGGATTCATGAACAACGAGAAGGCCCTTGAAGCATCATGGAAATACATTGTCATCTGTTCGGTCGGAATCGCAATGGCATTGATGGGGATAATTCTCCTTCATCTATCCGCCAGCGGTCTGAATGTGGCAACTGGAAATGAGCTCTACTGGCCATGGATGATGCAATACGCACCGTACCTGAACCGGGAAATCCTGAAATTGGCATTCGTCTTCATCATTGTGGGTTTCGGAACAAAGGCCGGCCTCGCACCCATGCACACTTGGCTTCCGGATGCCCATAGCCAGGCGCCCTCGCCTGTGAGTGCCCTTTTTTCTGCGGTTCTGCTTAACAGTTCCATGTATGGAATCATCCGATGTCTCTCCATTTTCAATAAAGCGGTGGGTAGCGATTTTGCCAACGATATCATGATAGGACTGGGTCTGTTATCGATTCTGATAGCTGCGGTATTCATTATGGTACAAAAAGATTACAAGCGAATACTGGCTTATTCCAGCATCGAACACATGGGTCTGATTGCGATCGGAATTGGATTTTTCACGCCGGGATCTGTCCTGGTGGCCCTGCTCCATATGATGAACCATTCCTTAACGAAAGCATTGCTGTTCCTTTCTGCCGGGAATGTGTTCCTGGTATATAAGACCCGTGAGATTTCCTCGGTGACGGGACTGCTTAAACGGTTGCCCATTTCAGGGCCCCTGTTTCTCACCGGCATATTCGCCATCACTGGCTTTCCTCCCTTCAGCATATTCTTCAGCGAGTTCGGTTTACTGACCCTTGTGTTCAGTTCAGATCGTTCCTATGTGGGCTGGCTGCTGGCGGCATTGATTTCCATCATATTCATCGGTTTTGCGCTGACGATGCTCCGAATGTTCTGGGGTCCGAATCCTGATGCTGAACAATGTACCGAGGAACCCAATATTTTAGGGGCTGGGGTCCTGGTTATTCTGACAGGGCTGATTCTAATGACCGGCCTGCGTATGCCGGGTCCGGTGATGACGCTGATCCAGCAGGCGCGCAACATCATCATGGGGGTATGAACATGCCTAATACAAAGATCCTTAAGGAATTGAAGCTTCGTCATTCTGATGGATTACTCGAGGCAGTGGTCCGATATGGCAATGAATTGACGATCGAAGTGAAACCGGACAACCTGGCCTCCGTCGCAAATACCTGTGCTGCAGCCTTAAAGCTTCAGCTGAGTAATTTGTTCTGTACGGATGAAAGGGAGTTGAAGACTGGTGGATTCGCCCTTCACTATGTATTCACGGACCGCGAAGCAGGGGCATATACGATACTGAGGGTGATTCTTGCACAGGGTGTCGGAAAATTCCAGTCGATCACGTCATTCATCTATGCAGCATCTAAATATGAGCGGGAAATTCATGATCTGTTCGGGCTTATTCCAAGCGGCCATCCGGATCCCAAGGCGCTGGTGCTCCATGGAAACTGGCCCCAGGGAATCGCCCCGATGCGCAGGGACGCGGGCGGTACCTTTCAGCCGCCCTTCGAAACCCGTGAACCGCTGTTCAATCATGTTGAGGGAAACGGGGTTTTTGAAATAGCTGTCGGGCCGGTTCATGCAGGAATCATAGAGCCTGGCCATTTTCGTTTCAGTGTTGCAGGTGAACAGATCATAAACCTTGAAGCTCAGCTTTATTATGTACACAGGGGCATTGAAAAACTTTGTGAGGGCAGAAGTCTCCAGCAAGGGTTCTTTTTCTCCGAGCGTATCTCCGGCGATGAGACATTTGCAAACTCATTGGCCTATTGCCAGGCTCTGGAGCGTATTTCAGGAGTTGAGGCGCCTCCACGTGCAAGCATGAGCCGGGTTCTTTTCGCTGAAATGGAACGTCTGATCAGTCACTTAGGGGATCTGGGCGGAATGTGCAGTGATGTGGCCTACGGTTTTGCCATGTTTCAGTTCCGTATGATGCGGGGATGGGCTTATCTGCTGACGGATGAGCTGTGCGGCGTGCGCTGGCTGCGCAGCATCAACCGGCCTGGCGGTATACGCGGCGACTTCCTGAAGGGCAAGAGCTCATCAGCGCTGGATGCGCTGGATCGTATAGAGAAAGAGCTTCATGATACCATGGATATCGTCCTGAATAATTCGCTGTTTCTCGACCGTATAGAGAATACAGGAATCCTTACACGGGAGGTGGCTCTGGACCTGAACGTGACAGGCCCGGGAGCAAGAGCGGCAGGAATAGGCTATGATGTACGCAAGAACATACCCTATGGGGCGTATGACCGTCTAGAGTTTGAAATGCCGGTACTGGCCAGCGGAGATGTCAACGGACGTCTTCGTGTCAAGCTGCTGGAATCCCTGCAATCCATCAGCCTCATGCGTCAGGTTCTCACAGGGCTGCCGGATGGGCTGATTCATACGGAGCTGGGGAGTCTTGAGCCCTACGCATCGTCCATGGGGTGTGTCGAGGCCCCCCGTGGTGAAACTCTCCATTATGTAATGACGGGACCGGACAACACATTGTACAGGTATAAGGTGCGCACGCCATCCTTTTGCAACTGGGAGGGGTTTGTCACCGCAGTCAATGATAATATCATTCCTGATTTTCCCTTGATCAACAAGAGCTTCAATCTATCATACGCCGGCAACGATTTATAGGAAGGAGGGAAACCGAATGTTCAAAACCGCAAAAAAAATACTGGAACACAGGAGGGTCACGCTTCCTTATCCGAAAGAGCCGGTTGACCATCAGAACTTCAGGTCAAAGCCGGTTCTTGATCCATGTAAGTGCATACACTGCGGAGCCTGTGTCATCCATTGTCCATCCAGGAGCATCGATTATGACGCTGCAGAGGTTGCGCTGGGCATCAATTACGATACCTGCATCTTCTGCCATCTGTGTGCGGAGGTGTGTCCAACAGGAGCCGTAACCATCACAAGTGAGTACGAATGGGCAGAGGAGACACGGGAAGCTCTGCGGCATACGCCGCTGGACAGGGATGCGCGTCGTGCTGAACATCAGGCAGCGGAAGTGATTGTCCAGCGCATACAGGAGAAGGCTTCCAAACTGTTCGGGCGCAGTCTCCAGATTCGCGAAGTGGATGCCGGCTCCTGCAACGCCTGCGATAATGAGATCAACGGGATGAGCAATCCCTTCAACGATTTGGAACGCTTCGGCATCCATTTTGTTGCCTCTCCAAGGCATGCGGACATGCTTATGGTGACAGGTACGGCAACACGCAACATGGAGCTTGCGCTTATCAAGACCTACAACGCCATGCCGGATCCCAAACTGGTGGTGGCGGTCGGCGCCTGCGCATGCAGCGGCGGGATATTCAGAGACAGCACCATGAATCGCAACGGCATCGACAGCATCCTCCCGGTGGATCTCTATATCCCTGGATGCCCCCCGCGGCCAGTGACCATACTTCACGGAATTCTTAAAGTTATGGAGCGATTGCCGAAAAAATAATTTCGCATATTGTATAAAATATACAATCGAATGGGTAATTAGAACAACTTTTGGCTTTTTATTGTAAAAATAAAAACATAGGAGTAGAATTAGATTTGCAGGCTTTTGAAAAAAAAACTAAAAGAGAGAAGGTTTAACGTTGAAAAGGCTAAGTTTTAAGTACGATTTAAAGAATTTGAAAGGTGATATTCTGGGAGGGGTTACGACTGCGGTCGTGGCACTGCCTCTGGCCTTGGCACTGGGAGTTGCATCCGGCGCCGGAGCAAAGGCCGGACTTTATTCAGCTGTGTTCACAGGCATCCTGTCAACCATTTTTGGAGGTACACCGGCTCAGATCAACGGCCCGACAGCGGCGATGACCGTGGTGCTCATCGAGGTCTATGACAAGTTGGGCGTGGAAGGTCTCTTCCCTGCCATGGCATTGGCCGGGGTTCTGCAGATACTTATGGGAATGTTCCGTTTGGGCAAGTACATACATCTCATTCCTCATTCTGTTATCATTGGATTCACAAACGGAATCGGCGCGTTGATTTTCATCAAAATGATCCCCTATTTTCAGTCAGGTCCCATCGTTGCTTTGATCACAATGGCTGTCATGTTCATCAGCCCTTATATAACCAAGAAAGTGCCGGCCTCCTTATTGGGCCTTATTGCCGGAACCGCCTGCGGGATATTCCTGTTTAAAACCGGTGCGGTGGTCGGACCCATTCCCACGGGATTTCCAGAGTTCGCAATTCCTACTTTCGCATTGTCAGACTCTTATCTGATAGTCAAAACCGCTGTCATTCTGGCGCTTCTGGGTGGGATCGAATCCCTGCTTGCATCAGTCGTAGTAGATGAAATGACCAAAACCAGGCACCACTCCAATCGGGAGCTGATGGGTCAGGGAATCGGTAATACGATAGCTGCCCTGTTCGGCTCGCTGATCGGTACGGGAGCCATTGTCCGTTCAGCTGTCAACGTGAATGCGGGAGGACGTACACGGCTTTCAGGTGTCCTCCATGCTGTCATCATTTTTCTGATCATCATGTGGTTCGGGCCCTATGCCTCACAGATTCCCTTGGCAGTACTTGGGGGCATCCTCATGGTGACGGCCATCAAAATGATTGAATATGAGACATCAAAGGAATTGGCTTCTGCATCAAACAAAGCAGGGACCGTAATACTGGTTACAATGCTGTTCACCATTTTTACGGATCTGGTGATAGCAGTCCTGGCAGGAACCCTGCTGGCGATGTTTATTTTCGTCATCAGGATGGCGAATGTGTATCTCAAGGAATATCCTGTGGATTCGCCTGATTCAGATGTGAAGATTCTTTCATACACGATTGAAGGTCCCTTGTTTTTCGGGGTATCCCATGCAATATCCTCTCAATTGGAGATTGCCGGTGAAGATGCGGATGTCATCGTACTGAATCTCATGAATATCCCATTCATGGACACAACCGGTGCGGTTGCACTGAGATCGGTCTATCGCCAGTTGGAGGACGAGGACATTGATATGTATTTTGCAGGTGTTAAGGATTCTTTCCTGCCGCTGATGTCAGATCTACAGGTTGCAAGCCCGGAAAAGCTGGAGCTGGGACGCAGACCAATCCTTGAGATAGTGGAGCATGTGAAACAAAATCAATGATTTTGTATTCGGTATACAAAGAACAGATTGAAAATCTCCTGTAAGGTTGTTATACTTGTCGAAGATGTTTATTGATTCACAGAGTGAGTTTATAAACACAATCAAACTTACAGGAGTGTGCACAATGTCAGTTAACACCACAACCACTGTCAAAGTCGAAACCGCTGACCCTTCGTCCCTGGCTCTTTTCGGCCTGGCGATCGTCACTTTAGTCGCTTCAACCCAAAAAATGGGTGTCACAGACGGACTTTCACTGGTCATCCCATGGGCAATCTTTCTGGGCGGCGCAGCGCAATTATTTGGAGCTCTCGGAGATTTTAAACGCAACAACGTATTCGGCGGAACTGCTTTCGGTGCCTTTGCACTGTTCTGGTGGGGTGTTGCTGCATCATGGCTCATTCAGATGGGCGCATTAGTTCCTGGTCTTCCTGGAGCCGTCCACATTCGGCCGTTTGGTTACCCTTTTGTCAGT
>CAZEHS010000008.1:0-58749 GCA_964511875.1 uncultured Peptostreptococcaceae bacterium | reverse complement strand
CAGTCAATGCAGCCGATACTCAAATTGACGGCGAAGGCGTGATAACAAGCGCAGTCATCAATGCAGACGGCGTTGATTTCCAAACGGAACCAACCGCTATGGACACTAAAGATGGCGTGGAACCTGCGACGGTTACTCCTCCTTCAGCGGGCGGCGGTGGCGGTGGCGGCGGAACAACGCTTCCAGCTGCAGCTCTTCTCTCAGGCAGCACTGCCAGCGTAACCGGCAATTCAGCACTTGCTGCAGCCTCACAGACAGGCAGCACAGTAACCTTCAACTTCACAGGCCTGGCTGCATCTGATCATCTTACCGGCTTCAACCTCAATGCTCAGGGCAGTGCGCTTACGGTAACCAATGTTCAGGCTACCGGAGACCGGGGTCTTTCCCAGTCCATGAACAAGGTGATCACGCTTCCATCCATCACCGTTCAGAATCTGTTGGGTGTATCCGATGTTTCCCTCAGCTCCCTTCGATCCGCATTCGGTTCCCAGCTCACCATCACAGGTACGCTTACTCCCAACAGCGGCTATGCAAGCAGCACGGTTCAAATGGTAATCAACCTTTCCACAGCCGTCAGCACCGGCACAGCACCCGCCAACACCTGGGCAGACATCACCAATGAAGGATCAACCATCGTCTGCACGCTGAAGTCAGGTCAGTCCACTACATTGCTTAAGGACATTCATCTTGCAACATTCCTGACGGCTACAGTGAACGAACTTCCTGCCTATGTTTCTATCAACAACGGCAGCTTCATTGCCTTGGGTTCACCCTCCTATACGGCAGTCATCAGTGCCATGACAGCCCCTTCAGGAAAATCCTTCGATGCGCTCACTTTAGGCGATCTGATAACCTTGGACATGAAAGTCAAAAAAACGGACGGCGATATAATCACCATTGATGTAAGGTAGTTGATAGTCAAATATTTCCCCTCCGGGCGCTAAATCGCCCGGAGGATTTTCACCTCGAAAGAAGGCCTTCCCATGAAAAAACTGTTGCTGTTGATGCTGATTGCGGTATTTTCAGTCCTATCATTTGGAATAATAAAATATCAGGAAATCCTTGTGATGGCCGCATCAAACGAAACGGCCCAGGAGGTCAAAGCCCGGTTGGAACAGGCGGATTCAGCCCTGGTGGCGGATCTGGCCAGAGTTGGAATCCAGGTGGCCCGTGTCGGGGAACTCCCGCTGGTTTCCGTTGATTTAACAACTCCGCTGACCCAAACGACTTTTGCAACTGAAACGACCATAACGGCCGCCTATTATAACAGCATGACAAAGCTGATGGCTGATTATGACAGGGAAATCGACAATCTGTATCAAACGGCTAAAATTGATTATCTCGAAATCCCAAAGGGCGATCGGACCCCGGATAAAAAATTGCAGATCGGCATGAAATATGCGGACATTGCAGAGGGCCTGGAAATATCAGCAGATGCACAGTTCGAGGAAATGCTCGTGAGCTTCAAAAACGAACTGGCCTCAAACGGCTTCGACCACGCAATCGTTCAAGAAGTAAGAGCCTATTACAATGAATATAAATCCATTCAAAAGCATTACTACATGACAAAGCTTAAAAGCAATTAGGTTACTTGAACATAAGGATGTGATACCAATGAGCGATCGAATAAAACTGCATTACAGACAGATCCTGCTGGTCCTGTCGGATGCGTTTTTCATATATGTATGCGGAATCGTCTCTGTCATGGTGGCATCCGACTTTCAGAACATGGCCCCCCTGCAGCGGATCTATTCCCAGTACGCCCTTCCGGTTGTACTGCTTACCTTATTGGTACTTGTCATATTCGGCGCCTATAGCAGCATCTGGACATACGCCAGCGGGGAGGAATTCCTGAGGATTTCCCTGGCGATAGCAACCTCCCAGTCAATCCTGTTACTAGCTACCACCATCCACTCCATCGAGCTCCCCGTATCCTTCATCATCATCCATGCGTTTCTCTGTCTTGGTTTCATTGCAGGGGTCCGGCTCTCCTATCGGTTCATTCGAAACATCAAATCCTTCATCCGTGTCAAAACAAACTGTCAGCTCCAGAAAAGAACTCTTATTGTCGGCGCCGGAAACGCCGGAACCCAGATCATCCGTGAAATGCAGTCAAGCAAGGATATGAACAGGATTCCTGTCGGCATCATCGATGACAATCCTTCAAAGAAAAACCTAACCATCAATGGGGTGAAGGTGTTCGGAAACACAAGCGATATTCCGTCCCTGGTTAAAACGCTTGAAATCAAAGAGATCATAATTGCCATCCCTTCCGCATCCCAGGTGGATAAATCGGTGGTAGTCGACATATGCAATAAAACCGGAATCGCCACACGGATTCTTCCAGGCTTGTCCGATCTGATCGACGGTCGGGTATCCATCGGCGCTTCAAGGGAAATAGACATCAAGGATCTGCTTCAAAGGGATGAAATAAGCATCGATGCCTTACCCGGCGCAAACCTGATCAAGGGCAAAACCGTCATGGTCACCGGCGGCGGCGGCTCCATCGGCTCGGAGCTATGCCGACAGATCATGAAAAACGATCCCAAGGAACTGATCATCATCGATATCTATGAAAACAATGCCTACGACATACAGAATGAACTTAAGTTCAAATATGATCCTGCCAAAATCAAGGTGTTCATCGGCTCCGTCAGAGATACCAACCGATTGGAATACATCTTCTACCGGTACAAGCCCAACATCGTGTTCCACGCCGCCGCCCACAAGCATGTGCCCCTCATGGAGGACAGCCCCTCCGAGGCTATCAAGAACAACGTGTTCGGCACCTTGAACCTTGCCCAGGCAGCGGATAAGCACGGCGTAGAAAAATTCATCCTCATTTCCACCGATAAAGCCGTCAATCCCACCAATATCATGGGTGCCAGCAAACGGCTTGCGGAAATGATCATCCAATCCTTCAGCAATAAAAGCAATACAGAATTCGCAGCCGTTCGATTCGGCAATGTTCTGGGCAGCAACGGCAGCGTGATACCCCTTTTTCAGAACCAGATCAGCAAGGGCGGCCCCATCACCGTCACCCACCCCGATATCATCCGTTACTTCATGACAATCCCCGAAGCGGTACAGCTGGTCATCAAGGCCGGTGCCATTGCCCACGGGGGCGAAATATTCATTCTGGATATGGGCAAGCCCGTTAAAATCGTCACCCTTGCAGAGGATCTCATCCGCCTTTCAGGCTTTGAGCCTCACAGGGATATAAAGATCGTATACACAGGTCTGCGTCCCGGGGAAAAGCTGTTTGAGGAGCTCCTGATGGCAGAGGAAGGCCTTCAGAAAACCCGCAGCAACAAGATTTTCGTTGCCAATCCCATGGCCATTGATGAAAAAGAGCTGTTCAAGAATCTGGCGATGTTGAAGCATATCATTGAAACCAGTGATAATGAAAGCATCCGGCATATGATGACGACGATGGTTGATACATATCAGACAGGTGAGAGCCGATCTGTTATAAGGGAAGAAATGAAAGAAGTAGTTCAAATGAAGAATGCAAATTAGGACATACTCATGCCCGAGAGAGAAACATGGGCATGAGTATGTTTGTGTAAAGATCACGATTGTCATTGGCCTCTAAGAGGCATTAGCGAAATGCACCAAATCAAGATTTGGGCATCCTGCTTAACGATGGCACAGCGCGGCAATCTCTCCCTTGATTTTAACGCCGAGGACGCTGAAGACGCCGAGAAAGATATTGTTTTATTCAGGTTTTCGGCGTGCAGTCTATACAGTGATAAGCAATCCGGCGCGGATGTGGAGACTTGATAACAAATCCGTAGAAACCCCTCGGCGTATTCAGCGTCTTCGGCGTTAAGGGTAAAGAGAGGCAGGTGTTCAAATGTACTTAATACTAAAGCGAACAATGGACTTCATTCTTGCCTTGGCAGGTCTGATCATTCTGTCACCTGTATTTCTGGCTTTGATTATCGCCATCAAAATGGATTCCCAGGGCCCTGTACTGTTCAAACAAAAGCGTGTAGGCATTCATAAATCGCATTTCAACATACTCAAATTCCGAACCATGAGCATCAATACGCCAAAAGATATACCTACCCATCTGTTGCAGAATCCGGAACAGTACATAACAAATATGGGTAAATTCTTGCGGAAAACAAGTCTGGATGAGCTTCCTCAGATTTGGAACATCCTTGTTGGTCAGATGGCTATCATTGGGCCACGACCAGCGCTTTGGAATCAATATGATCTGATAGCAGAAAGGGACCAGTATGGTGCCAATGATGTTATGCCAGGCCTTACCGGCTGGGCGCAGATCAATGGAAGGGATGAACTGCCAATTGAGGTTAAGGCAAAGTTGGATGGGGAGTATGTACAGCGGATGAGCATTAGTTTTGATGCAGAGATATTTTTAAAGACTGTAGTCAGTGTCTTGAAAAAGGATGGCGTTCTTGAAGGTAATACTGCATCTGAACCTGTGTCGCATGAGGTTATATCTTAGGAAATTTACGATAAAAGTGAAGAAATGTAATAAGTTACTGGTTTGATTAACAGAAGATGATGCAGGAGTTAATGATGATATGAAGATACTAGTGGTGTGCCAGTATTACTACCCGGAGCCTTTCCGAATAACGGATATATGCGAAACGCTTGCGCAAAAGGGACATGAAGTGACAGTTTTAACGGGTCTTCCAAATTATCCGGAGGGATATGTTCTTGAAGACTACCGCTTTGGCAAGAAACGTAATGAATTGATAAATGGTGTGAGAGTGATCAGAAGCTTTGAAATCGGGCGGGGAAGTGGGCATGTAAAGCTGCTCTTGAATTACTTCAGTTTCTCCATATCAGCATCATTAAATGCGCTATTTATGAAGCAAAAATTTGATGTAATCCTGGTGAACCAGCTTTCCCCCGTCATGATGGGCATACCAGCTATGGTTTATAAAAAAAGGCACGCATCAAAGATATTGTTCTACTGTTTGGATCTCTGGCCTGACAGTTTAGCTGCTGGTGGAATCAAAGAAGGGTCAATAGTCTATAGACTTTTCTTAAAAATATCAAAATGGATTTATCGCTCAGCTGATACGATTCTTGTTACCTCGAGCATGTTTAAAGATTATTTTCAAAGCACCCTTGGAATGGATACTGACAATGTAAAACATTTACCGCAATACGCTGAGGACTTGTTTACTAATAGTGTTAATGTGCCGAAAAGCGATAAATCAAATTTTGTTTTCGCCGGTAATATTGGTGATTTGCAGTCTGTTGAAACGATAATCAGGGCTGCGAGCGAATTGCGTGAACATGCCGATATCACCTTTCATATTGTTGGAGATGGATCAAAATCAGATGAGTGCAAACAACTTGCTCATAATTTGAAGCTTTCCAACGTGGTATTTTACGGGAGAAGACCCGTTAATGAAATGCCACATTTTTATGGAATGGCAGATGCGATGTTGATAACATTGAAAGACAATAAAGCTATATCTTATACATTGCCTGGGAAAGTTCAATCCTATATGGCGGCTAAAAAGCCGATTATTGGTGCCATTAATGGCGAAACAAGGCGTGTTATTGAGGGCTCTGGATGTGGCCTATGTTGTCCTGCTGAGAATTTTAAGGAACTGGCTAATTCAATATTGCAGTTTTGCAATTCGGATAAAAAAGATGAGATGGCCAGAAACGCTTATTCATTCTATGTAAATAACTACAGTAAAGAACGGTTTATTTCGGTGTTGGAAAACGAACTGATTCATTTAGAGAGGTAGATAATATGTTTAAAGGTAAAACCCTATTAATCACCGGCGGCACAGGTTCCTTCGGGAACGCGGTCATGAAACGCTTCCTCCATACGGATATCAGCGAAATTCGGATATTCTCCCGTGATGAGAAAAAGCAGGAGGATATGCGAAAGAAGTATCAGAACAGCAAACTCAGATTCTACATCGGGGATGTACGGGACATTTCCAGCGTTAAGGATGCCATGAACGGAGTGGATTACATCTTTCATGCGGCAGCTTTAAAGCAAGTACCATCCTGCGAATTCTTCCCCATGGAAGCAGTCAGGACCAATGTACTGGGCACAGACAATGTACTGACCGCAGCTATTCAGTACGGCGTTGAAAAGGTTATCTGCCTTTCTACCGATAAAGCAGCCTATCCAATCAACGCAATGGGAATTTCCAAGGCAATGATGGAAAAGGTGTTTGTGGCCAAATCCAAGACTGTGAATCCTGAAAAAACACTGATTTGCGGCACCCGTTACGGCAATGTCATGGCATCCAGAGGATCAGTGATTCCGCTCTTCATTGATCAAATCAAAACCGGCAAACCCATCACGGTAACGGATCCTGATATGACCCGTTTCCTGATGAGTCTGGATGAAGCAGTGGAGCTGGTTGTGTTTGCATTCCAGAATGCCAAGACAGGGGATATCATGGTTCAAAAATCCCCGGCATCCACAATTGGAGATCTGGCTGTGGCGGTTCAGGAACTATTCGGCGACACCAATGAAATCGGTGTCATCGGCACCCGTCATGGCGAAAAGCTGTATGAAACACTGCTGACCCGCGAAGAACATGTTGTAGCAGAGGATATGGGCGGTTTCTACAGGGTTCCGGCAGATCAGCGGGATCTTAACTACGATAAGTATTTTGTAGAAGGGGATAAAAAGCTCACCGATGAAGTCGAATACAATTCCCATAATACTGAGCGGCTGAATGTAGAACAGGTTAAAGAGCGGTTGTTGAAGCTAGAATATGTTCGGAAGGAACTACAAGGTTGGAATAAGCAATAGAAATATCGGTTACATTGTCAATTCAAAGCGAAGTCGCTGGCGCATAAATAATAGCCGAGATAAACACGCTTTACTTTAGGAGGTATAATATGGTAAACGAAATGAAGGCTCTTGTCACAGGTGGAGCGGGTTTTATCGGCTCAAATGTCGTAAAGCACTTGCTTAAAAAAAACTGGGACGTCAGAATTCTAGATAATCTTTCATCGGGATATAAATGCAATTTGGACGGATTGGATGTTGAGTTTATCGAAGGTGATATTTGCGATGCTCAAGTAACAATGCAGGCGTGTGAAGGCCGAGATGTTGTTTTCCATCTGGCGGCTTGCGTTGGTAGGCAAAAGTCGATCGATGATCCACAGCTCGATTCCAGCATTAACCTTCTTGGAACAGTTAATGTATTGGAAGGAATGCGGAAGCATGGTGTAAAGCGCATAGTTTACTCATCATCTGCTGCGATATTTGGTGAATTGATAACCCCTTCTATAGATGAAAACCATCCTCAGAATGCTGACTCGCCGTATGGCGTCAGCAAGCTTGCAGCTGAGAAGATGATAATTGCATATAGTGGAATTTATGACATAATAAGCGTTTGCTTGAGATATTTCAATATCTATGGAGTTAATCAACGGTACGATTTGTATGGGAATGTGATCCCCATCTTCGCAAAGCGTATCTTTTCAGGCGAACCATTGACCATTTACGGAGATGGGGAGCAGACTCGAGATTTTGTAAATGTGAAGGATGTAGCAAGAGCCAATTATTTGGCGGCAACTTCCAGCAAAGGAACAGATGTGTACAACCTAGGGAGCGGTAGTAGCATAACAATAAATAAACTTTCTAAAATGATGCAAGAGATAAGCGAAAAAACTGTTGACATAAATTATGCGCCGGAAAGACCGGCTGATGTGAGGCATTGCAAAGCTAAAACAGATAAGGTGCGAGATGGTTTGAGCTTTGAGGCATCGGTCGGGCTAGACGAAGGCTTGAGAGAATACCTGGAATGGTTCGGAAAAAATTGCACAGAAAAAGACAGTTAATTTAGGAACATAAAAGTGAGGACGACAAAAATGAGAGTTCTAGTGCTTGGTGCGACAGGTATGGCTGGACATACCCTTTCTGTTCATTTTCAAGAACAAGGTTATGATGTAACAGCTTTTTCCACTATGCCGTTCCCTTATTGCAAAAATATTAATGGGGATGCAATGGATAAGGCATTTTTGATAACCATGCTGCAAGATGGTGATTATGATGTGGTGATCAACTGCATAGGTGTATTGAATCAGTTATGTGATAGAGAACCGTCCAGGGCGGTTTATCTTAACAGTTACCTGCCACATTTAATCGCAGATGCTGTGAAGAACACCAAGACTAAACTAATTCATATGAGTACTGATTGTGTTTTCTCCGGGAAGTCAGGAACTTATAGCGAGAACAGTTTCCGTGATGGTGAAACTTTCTATGATCGAACAAAAGCATTGGGGGAAGTAGATGACGATAGGAATTTGACGTTCCGGAATTCAATCATTGGCCCTGATATGAATGAAAATGGGATTGGTCTATTCAACTGGTTTATGAAGCAGAATGGTACCATCAACGGCTATTCCAAAGCCATCTGGACAGGTGTTACGACGTTAACGCTGGCGAAGGCAATGGAAAAGGCTGTAGCCGAGGATTTGACAGGCATTTATAATCTTGTGAATAATGAAAGCATCAGCAAGTATGATTTGCTTGGATTGTTTAATAAACATATGAGAGATGGAACACTTACCATTCTACCAAGTGAAGCGGTTAATTTAAATAAATCCCTCGTTAATAATCGGAAGGATTTTTCATTTATCGTTCCACGCTATGAGCAGATGGTTATAGAAATGAAGGAATGGGTTTCAAGTCACCAAGAATTGTATCCCCATTATTATGGATAAGGAGGGCCAGAGTGCGCAAATTAAAAGTAATGACAATCGTGGGCACACGCCCGGAAATCTTTCATTAAAGGGGAAACAAAATGCATAAACTTAAAGTTATGACCATTGTTGGAACTAGACCTGAACTCATTAGATTGTGTGAAACAATAAAGAAAATGGATAAGTATTTTGAACATGTATTCGTCCATACAGGACAAAATTGGGATTATACTTTGAATCAAGTGTTCTTTGAAGATTTCGAGCTTCGTGCGCCAGATCATTATTTAGATACTGTAGGTAGTAACCTCGGAGAAACAATGGGGAATATAATCTCAAAATCATTTGATTTATTGGTAAATGAAAAGCCAGATGCATTACTAATCCTCGGGGACACGAACTCCGCTTTATCAGCCATTTCAGCCAAAAGACTTAAAATACCAATATTTCACATGGAAGCTGGAAACAGATGTTTTGATCAAAACCTACCGGAAGAAATCAACAGAAAAATAGTAGATCATATATCGGATATAAATTTACCATACACAGAACATGCTAGAAGATATTTGATATCAGAAGGATATAGAAAAGAACATATCTATGTCATTGGATCCCCCATGGCAGAGGTGTTAAAAAAATATGAAGGCAATATTAAAGAAAGCAATGTGTTGGAGAAGCTAGATTTAGAAAAAGACAAATATATACTAGTATCAGCTCATAGAGAAGAAAATATTGACAACGAAAACAACTTTTTTTCTTTAATGAATGCAATTAATGAGATCGCAGAGACATATCAAATTCCTGTAATATATTCAACCCACCCAAGAAGTCAAAAATTCATCGAACAGAGGGATTTCAAGTTTCATCCACTAGTGAAAAACTTAAAGCCATTTGGTTTTTTTGACTACAATCAGCTTCAATTGAATGCTTACTGCGTGCTATCTGACAGCGGTACAGTGCCTGAAGAGTCAGCTATACTTGGATTCCCAGCAGTTTCTATTAGAACATCAACAGAAAGACCGGAAGCACTTGACAAAGGGTGCATTGTTTTAGGTGGAATAAAGAAAGCTGATGTATTACAGGCAGTTGAGCTTTGTAGGGCAATGTGGGAAAACTGCGAGCTAGTGTTACAAGTGCCAGATTATAGCGATATCAATGTATCAACCAAGGTTGTTAAGCTTATCCAAAGCTATGTTAAAATAATTAACAAAGTGGTTTGGGGGAAAGAATAAACATGGTTAGTGTAATTATTCCTGTATACAATGGTGGAAAGTATATTCAAACAATTATGAGTTGTTTTGAAAATCAAACAACGGATGATTTTGAACTCGTTTTTATAAACGATGGATCGAAAGATAACTCTCTTGATGAATTAAATAGAGCAAAAAAAACTTCTCTCTTAAAAATCACAATAATTGATCAAAACAATAAAGGCGTAAGCGCAGCTCGAAATGCTGGAATTGAGAACGCTATGGGTGAGTTGGTATGTTTTTGTGATATTGATGATGAAGTAACAGATAACTATATATCTGATATGCAATATGTAATAGAAACAAGTGAAGTTGATTTAGTGATATGTAAAAGCAAACTGAAAAGAATGGATGCTTTAGTAGAAAATAATTCTATAAAGTTAGATTCCGGTAAGGTGGTAGTCAAAAACACGATTTCATGTCTAAAGGATTTCTTATATGGAAGAATAGTGTCTGGATGTTGGACAATAATGACACGAAAGTCTTTATTAACTGACAATAATCTTCATTTTGCTGAGGGATATAAATATAGCGAGGATCTACATATGCTTTGGAGAATTATTACCTTCTCACAAAGAATTGCATATTTAGATAAGTCCTTATATATCTACAAATTACAAGAGAATTCCGCCACATCAATGTTTAACTGCGAAAGGATACATGGATACACCCTATTTAAGGAATTAGAGGTTTTTTTTGATACGAACGCACCGCAATTTGCGCAGGAATTTAAAGCCTATGGCGCGGCTAGAATTATGTGGTCGATTGCTTGGCAAGCGGCTGTGAATTATGAGATCAAAGAATTTAGAGAGTTCACCTCAAAATACAAGGTTAAGAACGAAATGAAGAAGTTGATTTCATTTAAAAACTATAAAGTGGCTTTATCTGCTAGGATTTTTTCAATATCGCCGACCATATTTAGGCTTATGGCTATAGAGTACGGGAAAAAGTATATACATTAGAAGAAAAGGAATTAACAATATGGAAAAAAACTCAAATCAGAATATTAGGCTTTTATTATCTCAGAGTAAGCAACAGAAGTCGGTGCTATATTATCCAATGAAATTGGTTCAATTATATTTAAGCTTTATTATTGTCCTTTATATTTTTGGTCCCTTTGAATGGCCGACGAGAGAGCCTTTATTATTGTACTCTTTTTTGTTTTCGGCTCAAATAATATTGTTTATGGGATATAAATCATCTATGAAAAGAAATTGTACACCGACATGTAAAAAGAATATCGATTACGAAAAGTTTTTTTTGAAATACCTAAAATATGCCATAACAACAAATTTGGTGTTTGTTATATTGAATACAATAAGAAATACCGGAATGTCTTCTTTTTCATTGGTGACCTTGCTTGGAAAAGTGAATATGGGTTTATTGAATCCTGGACAACAGTACCACGAGAAATTTGTTTCTGCAACATTTGGAGGATCAATCTTAACATATACAACAGTTATTTTGTCGCCATTTTTATGGATGGTGTTACCACTTTCATTGTATTATTTCAAAAAATTGAATCTATTTAATAAGATTCTTACTATTATAGCAGTTGTATTTGAAGCGGCAAGGTGGATATCAGTAGGAACAAATAAAGGAATAATTGATTTAATAATAATTTTTTCCTCTATTATATTAATCAAGCATTTACAAAGCAGATATTCAAATGGCGATGTTATAAAAACGAAGTACAAAAATAAATTCAAAATCTATATCCCGCTATTAATTTTACTTGTAATTGGAATGACATTTTTTACGAATGCTATAAATAGCAGAGTTGGAGGAGTGTGGGAGAATGAATTTTTTACAATTCATGCTTCTATTAATAAAGAAGCTTTACTGATGAGATTTCTTCCCGATTTTGTCAAGCCGACAATGGTTTACATGACTTCTTATTTAACACAAGGTTATTATGCATTATCACTTGCTTTGACAGAACCATTTACGCCAATGTTTGGAATCGGAAATTCAATGTTCTTAATGGATAATTTTAAGAAGATTTTTGATGCTGATTTTTTTCAATATACTTACCAAACAAGGTTGTCATATTTAGGATGGGATTCATTAGCAAATTGGCACAGTATTTATGTTTGGCTTGCAAATGATATATCCTTTATAGGTATATTGCCATTATTGTATATGTTAGGGAAATATTTCGGAAACATTTGCAAGGATGTAATAATCAACAAAAATCCTATTGCTTGTGTAATCCTTTGTTTGCTATTCATTATGTTTTTTTATTTTCCGCTAAATAATCAAGTGTTATCTTATCCTACAACTTTTATGGCTTTTTGGGGATTGACTTTTTACTGGATACTTCAGAAAATAACATCACGTAAACGATGGGTGAAAACATGAATAACATTATTTTTATAGTTGGTGAATACCACCCATACTTTTCGGCAGTAGGTACATGTTGTTTTAATATAGCTGAAGAGATGGCAAAGGACAATAAAGTCATTGTTATTTGTATGAAATCATATATTGGACAGCCGGAGGCAGAAGATTATAAAGGACAAACCATAATAAGGGTATCACATAGATGGCTGGATATACGGTTGAAACTTAATAATAAAATCATGAAAACAAATGGAAATGCCCATAAGTGGTATACACTTTTATTGAATGGTGTTCGGGCAAAAGAATATTTACAGGTTGT
Organism: uncultured Peptostreptococcaceae bacterium; assembly: GCA_964511875.1. GTDB lineage: Bacteria > Bacillota > Clostridia > Peptostreptococcales > Acidaminobacteraceae > CAZEHS01. The sequence continues at coordinate 46,170 of CAZEHS010000008.1, read as the reverse complement.
TTTTTCTAAGGCAAGTATTAAGAAGAATTTAGTCAGGTCGTACCTCAGTGCATTGGGGGATATAAAAGAGCCTATAACGGCGGTTATACCGCTGTGTTTCCCAATGGATGCTGTGTTAGCTGGGATGGAGTACAAAAAGAAAGTTCCAGAAATTAAGCTTATACCATATTTGTTCGATCCATTTGTAGAAAGCCATACTCTTCATAGAACGGAGTGGAATAAGAAAATTAAGAAGCAGACTCATTTGAAAATCGAAAAAAAAATGTTGGAGAATTCTTCTAAGGTATTCTGCGTTAATCAACTTAAATCACATTTTTATATGTTCGGCAATAATGAAAAGTCAATTGTTGTTACAGAGCATCCACTATTAAAGAAAAAACAGACTAAAGAGTGCACAAAAGATGTTGAAATAGATGCAAAGGTAATTGTTACCTATACAGGAGTATTTGATTCTTTAATCAGAAACCCAGAATACTTTTTAAGAACAATGAAGCAGGTATTTTGTGGCTTAAAATCGGAATTGCATTTGTATACTTATGGTAACTGTGGAAAATTGATTAAAAAATACACTGATGAATCCGAAGGAAAAATCATTAATCATGGTTATGTTACTAAAGAGCAAGCGGATAATGCAATTACGCAAAGCCACGTCCTGGTCAGCGTGGGAAATATTGACAATTCACAAGTTCCAAGTAAAATTATTGAATACATTTCAGCGTGTAAGCCAATTATTCATTTTTACACTGCTGATGATGATGTTAATATAAATATTCTTAAAGACTACTCTCTTAGCTTGTGTTTGAAGCAAGATGACGCTTTATTTCAGCAAAATGCAGATGACTTCATTAAATTTTGCCATAAGAACATAAATAGTACATTGGATTTTGGCGAAGTTGAAAAAGTCTATTATTCTTCAACACCAAAATTCATTGCTGATCAGATCCTGAGCGTAATTAATTCTGTAAAAAACGGATAGGTTCAAATTTATAATGTGTCATTTTGTGTCGCTGCCACTCATCATTAAATCAGGTCTCAATGACCTGGCCTACTGATAAAAATAGAGAAGGATTTGAGGCGATTGTTAACGTGCAAAACCATGATGTGTATAAATCAGGAATAAAAAATGTTGTTTATTCTATAGCTGCCCAGGGACTCTCTTTCGTACTTAGCATTGTAACAGGATTAATGCTGCCTAAAGCGATGGGGATAACGCAGTATGGATATTGGCAGGTATATTTATTTTATATAGGGTATATTATGCTCTTCAGCTTTGGCTTCAACGATGGGTTGTACTTACGCTATGGAAGTTTAGATTACCAGCAACTCCCTTTTGAAAAATTGCGTAGTGCCATGAGAGTATTTATTGCATTGATATCCATTGTGGCATGTTTACTGTTTGGTCTTTCATTTCTCGAACAATCTCCCAACAAAGTCTTTGCATTTTGTACAGTAAGCCTAAACCTGCTCATAATGGGCATTAATGGTACACTGCTGACAATTTTACAATTTACTAACCGAATAAAGTTGAATAGCATCCTAACCATTGCCAACAAACTTCTATTTGTGACGTTGATTATTCCCTTATTACTGCTAAGGTGGGTGGATTTTAGGTTGATCGTTGCAGCAGATATTCTCACCAGAATGCTTTTACTTGCCGTAAATATTTATAAATCGAAAGAGTTGTTTATCGGTAAGGCACAAAACATCGCTGATGGATTCCAGGAATATTGGAAAGATGTGCAGATTGGCGTTAAGCTAATGTTTGCAAATGTTATGAGTTCACTTCTGGTTGGAATTGGCATGTTTATCGTTGAAAGGTTTATGCCAATTGAAACCTATGGATTATACTCCTTTGCGACAACGATAACTTCTTTTGCACTGATATTTATAACTGCTTCAAGTCTATCGCTTTACCCATTGTTAAGAAGGTTGCCTGAAAATGCACTACCTAACTTGTATAAGAATTTGAATACGTTGCTTTGTATAGGGTTGTTTCTTCTTTTGGCAGGATACTATCCTCTGTACTACTTGATTAAATATCAATTTTCAAATTTCGCCGGAATATTTGACTATTTCTACCTTATGTTTATCATTGTTGTATCCCAAGGTAAAATGCAATTTTTAATAAATACATATTATAAGGTTTTACGTGAAGAAAAAGCTATGCTAGTGGCTAATGTCTCGGGCGTGATAGTTGCATTGCTGGCAATTCTTCCGGCTTTTTACTTTACCCATTCCATTTTTTCAATCGTAGCGGGCACAACGATTACACTTATATGGCGATGCTACGCATCAGAAATTTACCTAAAAAAGAAGATGGGGATAAAAGGTTATGGAAATATCGTGGTTGAGCTATCAATGATGGGTTTGTTCATAATCTGTGTAATATCTGGTAAGCCGCTAATGGGATTTGTTTCATATATGCTCTCAGTGGGTGTTTACACTTTCCTGAATCGAAAGATACTTTGGCACTATTCGGGTAGAATATTCAGGATCGCCATAGAAAGATAGGTCATAGACAATACAATCAAAATTCAACTCGAAGTAACTAGTGGGGTATGATATGGAATATGATATTAAGGAACTTCATCGTGTTGAAGCAAAATTACTAAAGGTTTTTATTGAATTTTGCGGAAATAGAAATATCAGTTATTTTTTAATTGGTGGGAGTGCTTTGGGAGCTGTAAGGCATAAAGGTTTTATTCCTTGGGATGATGATATTGATTTAGGAATCCCTAGGAGGGATTATGAGAAGCTCATAAGCATTTCTGAACATGAACTGCCCGACAAATGTGTGATAAATTGTTTTGAGAATGAAAAGGAGTATCCATACTATTTCGCAAAAGTATGTAATGAAGATGTGATTATGATAGAAAAAATGACTCAGCATCTAGATTTCAGACATTATATATACATTGATATTTTTCCATTAGATGGAGCACCAAACTCTAAACTAATGCAAAAAGTACATTTTTTCAGAATACTCATTTATAAAAAACTTCAGAATTTATACAATGGCATGACTAAAAGAAAAATGAATCGCCTAAAAGAAGTTGCAATTATGATTATTAGATTGGTGTTTTCACGGAAATGGATTCATAATAGGATAGATAAATTAGCGAAAAAGTATAAATATGAAGACAGCGAATATATTGCAAACTATTTTGGAACTTGGGGAACCAAAGAGATCAGCCCCAAAAAATATTTCGGAGATGGTACAGATTTATTCTTTGAAAACGGGTATTATAAAGTTCCTTACGATTATGATAATTACCTCAAGGCGCTATATAATGACTACATGCAATTACCACCTGAAGAAAAACGAAAAAGTCATCATGAATTTAGTAGCGTAAAATTTAAAAATAGGAATAACGATTAAATGTATAAATGGCATAGACCATAATATGTAAACCGGATTGCATAAATAAACCAAGAAGGTTACATAAGCCGTATACGAGCAAAACAGGCATCAATGTGAGGTTGAAGTTTTTAGATTTCATGGAGGGGATAAATGTGAAAAAAGTAATTACGTATGGGACTTTTGACTTGCTTCATTATGGTCATATCAATATATTGAAAAGAGCGAAGGATCAAGGTGACTATCTGATAGTTGCATTATCAACGAATGAATTCAATGCGATAAAAGGTAAAACATGTTATTTTTCTTATGAAGAAAGAAAAAAGCTTGTCGAGTCAATTCGTTATGTTGATTTAGTGATTCCAGAGAATAATTGGGAACAAAAAATTAAGGATATCAAAGAGTTCAAAGCAGACACTTTTATCATGGGTGATGATTGGGAAGGAAAGTTCGATTATTTAAAGGAATACTGCGAAGTAGTATATCTAAGTAGAACTCCTGAAATTTCAACAACTAAGATAAAACAGGAATTAGGTTTAATTGAAGTGGAAGTGTCAAGTATTTTCTAACCAAAGAAGCAACTGTGAGTATTTCGGAGCCATCTGAGCCAACTGTTGCACGCCGCACCTGTATATGCAAACGCCAAAAGACAAAAGACAATTGGTAATTATATAGTAGACTTTTATTGTCATGATTTAAGCTGGTAGTTGAATGAGACGGATCACAGCACTACGAAGATGATTCGGCCGAATATGACACTATAAGAACCGCCTATTTAGAAAGATTGGGGCTAAATGTAATACGCTTTACCAATAAAGATATACTGGATTGCTTTAACAGCGTATGCAATGTCATTGAAAATGAAATTACTCTCTCTGTCACTCGTGACATCCCCCTCTTGAGGGAGACGAGTAACCCCCTTGCCTTCCTCAAGAGGAAGGTGGCAGCGCAGCAGGCTACAGCGCCTACAGGTGATTCGCAAATCAAGATTTGTATCACCTGTGTCACCTTCGGCATAAGCGACCCGCACAAAATCATAGATTTTGGCGGTCTGCTTAACGGGAAGGAGTAAATGAGTAAAAGTCTGAAGACCTTGAACCAATTTGATGACATCTGTGTCCAATCAATTGACTGTACCAGCGCACTTGCATATACTTAAATACGGTGGGCAGAGCCCCCCCCTGCAGCTTGTTTGATATGACTGCTGCAGCTACCGAGACCACTAAAGGAACCTAAACATGAAAAAGCTATCCCCATTCATTAAAATCACCACCATAATACTGGCTATATTCATCGGCCTTATAGTCCCAATGGCCCTTTCAACCCGGAAGCAGCCCACTAAGGTGGACCATACCGCCCTGAAGGCCAGCATACAGAAGCAGTTCAGTGAGGACCTGTCCACCGAAGTCGGAGAGGAAGCTTTAAAGCTTGAGAAGGATATTGCAGAGGGGACGGTTCCTGACCAACAGGTGGAGGCGGCAAAGGCCAAGCTGGCGGCTCTGAAGACGGGCCTGGTTCTTACACCGGCTGCAGGAGTAGTACCAGGTGCCGAAGGGGATACTGTTTCAGTAACAGCGGAACCGGCAGCGACCGACACTGCCGCCGGGAAACAGGTGAAGGATGCCTCGGTTCAGGATAAGATCAATGCCAACCGGGATAAGATTTCCGATGAGGATCTCAGTGCAGGGTCTGCAATCTATAACACGCTGGATACGGCCTACCTGTTTGGTTTGGCGGATGGAGGCCTTACCTCGGAGGAAAACGCTGAGGTTCAGAAATACCTCCGTGCCAACCTTGGCGACAGCGAATACCAGATTGCTCAGCGGCTGTATTATAATTATGTAGGTTTGCTTAATGCGGAAGGCTGATGAAGCAGTGAAAATACATATATGAAGGACGGATTTCAGAATGAATGAGGAATATGAAGAAATTGACCTGTTGGAGCTGGCGCAAAGGATAATGAAACGCTGGAAGTTCGTGGTCCTGTTGGTGGTCTTATCTGCAGGGGCTGCGTATGGTGTGACAAAGCAGCTGATAACACCGATCTATGAAGCCAGCACCACGGTATTCATCGGTAAGGAGAGCACGGCTCTGGCAAGCCTTAATCTGGCGGATCTGCAGGTGGGAAACCAGCTGGTGACGGATTACCGGGAGCTGATCAAGACCAAACTGGTGACTCAGGAGGTCATTGATGAGCTGGCGCTGATCACGACGGTTAAGGATATTCAGGATGCCCTGGAAGTAGGGACCATCAAGGATTCCCGTTTCATGCACATCACCTTCCGGGATGCGGATCCCAAGGTGGCTGCGAAGGTAGCGGACAAGATATCGGTCATTCTGACAGAAAAAGCGGAGCAGATCGTTGGGGTAAAGAATATCCTGATTGTTGATTTCGCTGAGGTGCCTGAAAAGCCGGTGAGCCCCAGTGCTCCGAAGAATGTTGCCATAGCGGGGATTCTTGGTTTCATGCTGGCTCTGTTCATCATCTTCATTGAACTGATGCTTGCCAATACACTTGAGAAGGATGAGGATATTGAAAAGGAGCTGGGACTGCCTTTGCTGGGTTCCATCCCTACCTTTGAAGGAGGAAGCCGATCATGAGAAGCCAAAGCCTGATCACGCTGAATGAGCCCATGTCATTGGTGTCGGAAAGCTATAAGATGTTCCGTACCAATCTGAATTATATGAACATCGACCAGGAAAACCGGGTGCTGCTGTTCACGAGCTCCATGACGGAGGAAGGGAAAACCACTTCCATTTCGAATGCGGCTGTTTCCTTCGCTCTTGAGGGGAAAAAAGTGCTGCTGATGGAGTGTGACCTTCGGAAGGCACGGATTCATGAGGTGTTCAACCTGCCTCAGTTTCCAGGCCTCACCAATCTGCTGAGCGAGAAAAAGCCCCTGCAGTCCTTTGTAAAGGTTCTTGATGAGCTGCCCAACCTCCATGTGCTCGTTTCAGGCCCCTTGCCTCCGGACCCGGCCGAAATGCTGGGCAGCAGGGCCTTTGAAAAACTGATTGACGATGCCCGGAAAGTGTACGACATGATCCTCATCGATGCGCCGCCGGTTCTGGCCGTGACGGATGCCGCCGTACTGAGCCGCCTTGCAGACGGCGTGGTGCTGGTGCTGGCTGCCAAGGAAACGAAGAAGGAGGCTGCCAGAAAGGTGAAGCAGGCTCTCGAGAAAGTAGGAGCCAATATCCTGGGGGTTCTGCTGACCAAGACGATCATCAATAAGGATAACAGCTATTACTACTATTACGGGAACAAGGAAAATAAGAAATGATGAATTCAAAGGCAACGGCGACCAGCTGTTGCCTTTTTTCTGTTTTGATGGCACTATCCCAAAGCCCTGAAAATGTTTGAAATACACATATTCTGGGTATACAAAAATGGTACAGCAAGCATTCCGATAGCTGTGGAAAGAAAAAAAGAAGACTCTCAAATGGCGTCCTACGGAGGTCAAATACCTTCGAATAACTGCCTCAAAATATCCGCTGTTAAAGCTTTTCAGAGATGCTGCTTTAAAGGCTGGCATAACGCCGGGACTGATTTTCAGGTGCCGGATGAAGCCGCGGATCATGGATCCGGTCGGCTGATTTTGTCGTGGAAATCTATCTCATGATCAAGGACGGAAGGAGTGAGGACATGAGGAAGAAGAATGCTTTTATCTTTGCTGTCGTTTCCATGCTGCTTGTTTCTATGATGGGATCATCCTGGGCGGCGGAACCGCAGGCATTTGACGGCTGGGCAAAGGACGCCCGGATTGGCGGGGCGGCTGTATGGGTTGGCATGACGACCGCTGAAATATCTGCCGTTGTCACGAAAATGGCCAATGAAAACGTATCGGTCATCGAGGCGGATTCCGAATTGTCCGAATATCTGACCGATGTTCAGTTTGAACAGAACCTTGCCTTGATGAGTGAATTTGCCCAAGCGGCCCACGGGAAGGGTCTGAGGGTGGTCTGGTATTACCCTGCTCTTGAGGTGCTGACTGCCAATGGCGAAACGCCGACGGTTCCCAGCATGTTCAAGGACCATCCCACATGGGTGCAATATGGGCTGAACGGGTCGCCGAATGTATTTTACGGCAGTCTCGTCTTTTGGGTGGATCCGGGGACTGAAAGTGCATGGATGTCCCCATCATCCCTCGGATATCGTCAGTACATATATGCGCGGGCGGCTCGTATCGCTGCAACCGGAATCGATGGCTTATGGATGGACGTTCCGCTGCTCAATGACATCGGCGTCCTGTGGGCCGATACCAATCCATCCTCTGTTGCTGCCTTCAAGGCCGCAACCGGTTTGGATACACCGGTCGTTGTGAATTGGAATGATCCGGTATGGCGGCGCTGGGTCTCCTGGCGTCATCAGGAAGTGACTGATTTTCTGGAAGGTTTAAAAACCGCATGCCGTACGGTAAATCCTGAATTCCCCGTCATCATTGAAACGGTAACGATGGATTACAATGCTGCAACCGGAATCGGACTGGACGGTTCGAGCCTGAAGGGCTCCGAAGGCATGACCCATGTATGGGAGCTCGATGCCATCAGTGATACGTCCAGCATGCGCAATGCCAAAGAAGATGATTGGATTTCGATGATTGCCATGAACAAATTCGCCCGGGGCGCATCGGGTTCCAAGCCGGCCTGGATGTTCGGCTATGGAAAGCTCGAGGATGACGCTAAGATTGTCATGGCTGAAATACTGGCTGCCGGAAACAATCCCTACGAGACAAAAATCCCTCAAATGGCAACCAGTGTGGGTGCTGTCTACCGAACCAGGATGTTCGGATGGGTCAGTGAGAACAGCGCCTATCTGTATGACCGCCAGACGGCTGCAAAAGTGGCTGTGTACTACTCGCCTCCAACCCGGGATTATGTGGACAAGAATCTGGGGGTTGGCCTGTATGCGACAACGGCCAAGCCAAGCGGTATTGCCCAGTGGTGGAGTACGGATGTCACCGACAGCGCCTATTCCCGCCAGTATCTGGCGGAATATAGGGGCGTGGTAAAATTCCTGGTACACAGTCACATTCCATTCGACGTGATTGTGGAACCGGACCAGGCAGAATTGAGTGGGTATGAGACTGTCATCCTGCCGGATACCGAGGCCATATCTTCCGGTCAGGCGAATCTGATCAGGCAATATGTCCAGTCCGGCGGCCGGGCCGTTTTTACAGGGCCGAATCCTACCGGATTGAATGAATTGGGGGATCCCCAGGGGGATTATCTGCTGGCGGATGTGCTTGGTTTCAGCAAAGGCGGTGGATCCGTTCCTCAAAACGTCTATGGTCTGGGCGAAGTCCGCTATTTTGCAGGGCTCCTCGGAAAGAGCTATTTCAATGGGTCTGACGCCGCTGCCCTGGCTCAGCTGAGGGCATCAATTCCGGAAACAAGTGCCGGCGTGATCACCACTGACGCTGATCGGCGTGTGCATTTTGAACTCAGTTATTCCGGAGACGATCTGATTCTTCAGATGGTCAATTTCATCGGGGTGGATGGGACGTTCGCTGTCGCTCCGACCACTTTTGAGGTGAGTCTGGCAATTCCGATGGGCAAGCAGGCGACTGCGGTTTCTTTGACTTCGCCCGACAATGGGACTGACGTCCTGCAGCCTGTGGCATTTACAAAGGTCGGTCAACGTATTTCGTTCACAACGTCTTTAAGCGAGTACTCAATGGTCGTCGTTGCCCTTGGCAGTGACAGCAATGCAATGCCGACCGCTGTGGCAGCTCCTTCAACGCCGACCAACGGCGATGTCACGGTCACGATCTCCTACAGTTCTGATTCCGTTGTGAAGCAATATAAGATCGGAACGGCGGGAACGTATACCGACTATACCGCACCGGTCCTGATCAGTGCCAACGATACTCTTTTCTTCAAAGGACAGGATGCCGCAGGTGTCTGGTCGCCGGAGGGATCTCTGGTGATCGGCAACATCGACAGGGAAGCGCCTGCAGCGCCGACCGCTGTGGCTTCTCCCTCAACGCCGACCAGCGGCGAGGTTGCGGTCACAATCACCTACAGTGCGGATTCTGCGGTGAAGCAGTACAAAGTCGGAGCGGCTGGGACCTATACCGGATACACGGCGCCAATCATGCTCAGCGCCAATGATACGGTCTGGTTCAAAGGCCAGGATGCTGCAGGGAACTGGTCTGCAGAAGAGTCACTGGTCATCGGCAACATCGTGCCTGCACCGCCCGCTGCACCGACGCTGAGTGCGGCCCCTGTAACGCCTACCAACGGTGATGTCACGGTCACAATCACCTACAGTGCCAATTCCGTCCTGAAGGAATACCGGATCGGTACCGGAAGCTGGATGGAATATACCGTGCCGGTCGTCATCGGTACGAACGATACCGTCGCCGCCCGCGGCACTGATGGGGGTGGAGCTGTTTCGGCTGAAGGGTCCCTGGTGATCAGCAACATCGACAGGATAGCGCCTGCAGCACCGACCGCTGCCGCTTACCCTGCCGTAACGACCAGCAGCGTTGTAACGGTCACTTTCACCTACAGTGCTGATTCTGCGGTTAAGGAATATAGGATCGGCGGGGCCGGTATCTGGAAGGATTACACAGCACCTGTCGATCTCACGGCTAATGATACTGTCTTTGCCCGAGGCACTGACCTAGCGGGGAACGTTTCTGATGAAGGGTCGATCGTTATCAGCAACGTGGATCCGGGAGCTCCTGCGATGCCGGCGACACCGACGTTGAGCGCAGCGCCGGCTGCGCCGACCAATGGTGATGTGACGGTCACGATCGCTTACAGCGCTGATTCTGTGCTGAAGGAATTCAGACTCGGTGCAGGCCCCTGGACGGAATACACCGCGCCGATCATCATTAGCTCAAACGATACGGTTGCTGCCCGTGGTACCGATGCGATTGGGAATTCTTCTGCCGAAGGGGTACTGGTGATCAGCAACATTGACAGGGAAGCGCCTGAAGCACCGATTGCAACGGCTTCTCCGACAACACAGACAACAGGCGATGTCCTCGTCACAATCGTCTACAGTGCTGATTCCACGGTTAAGGAGTACAGGATCGGCGCAGCAGGCACCTGGACTGTTTACACTTCGCCGGTTGCCATCCATGACAATGATGCAGTTTATGCCCGGGGCACTGACGCGGCAGGAAATGCCTCGGCGGAAACGTCTCTGGAGATAGGCAACATTGACAGGACTGATCCGGAAACACCTCCAGCAGCACCTCCGGAAACACCTCCCGCAAGTGGTGGCGGCGGTGGCGGCGGAGGCGGTGGTGGTTCGAATACACTTCCTGCCATCAGGATTGTCACTGAAGGAACGCCCCTCTCTGCAGTCGGCACATCTCTGATTACGCCGGCATTTGAATTGGGAACGGCATCCGCATCCATCACTCCGGCGGTTGTGGATTTCCTTATCAAGCAAGGAGGTCCGATTGCAATTTCCATTGAAACACCGGTAAACACAAAAACACTCAGAATAAGCATTCCGCAATCTGAGCTCAATAGAATCGCTGCAGGGACAGATTCAAGCTTTGCCTTCAACTCTCCATTTATCTCAATGACCTTTGACCGCAAAGCGCTTGAAGCCATTTCAAATGCCGATGAAGGAATGGTCGTAATCACTGCCGGCATCCTTGATCAGGATGGGTTGTCGGAATCGGCCAAGGCTAAAGTCAATGGCAGACCTGTCTATGAAATCACGGTCATTAACGGGAATAAGAAAGTCTCAGATCTTGGCGGCGGTCATGGGACGGTCATGATACCGTACGCACTCCGACAGGGTGAAAGCCCGAATGCTGTCGTGATCTACACCCTCGCAGATGACGGCAGCCTGAATACGATCAGAGGCCGCTATGATTCACGCGCGCAGTCTGTCTTATTCACAACGCCGCATTTTTCAAAATTCGTAGTAGGATACAACATGATGTCCTTCAACGACGTTTCTGCCGATGCATGGTATAGGAATGCTGTAGAGTTCATCGCTGCAAGGGGCATCACATCCGGAATCAGCGAGAAAGCCTATGGTCCCGAAACCAAGCTAACCAGAGCTCAGTTCCTGGTGCTGCTGATGAATGCTTACCATATCAGCACGCAGAACGACGGCAGACAGATTCCGAACTTCACTGATGCAGGCGACACCTATTATACGAGGTATCTGCTTGCGGCCAGAGGGCTTGGCGTTGTCAATGGCGTGGGCGGTGATCGGTTTGCTCCCGACAGCGAAATCACCCGTCAGGAAATGTTTGTCATGCTGTATAACGTTTTGAAGGTCATTGACGAATTCCCGACAGCGGCCATCGACAAGTCAATGGAAAGCTTCAAGGATGCAGGCAAGGTAGCACCATGGGCCAATGAAGCGCTATCGGCATTGGTAAAGGCAGGTGTCGCCGGTGGAAGCGACAACAGCCTCAATCCTGAAACGACCACCACCCGTGCTGAAATGGCTCAGATCCTGTATAATCTGCAGTCGAAATAAGAAGAATGATCATTTGAAGTTTGTCATCGCGAGCAAGCGCGGCGATCTCTCCTTGAGAATAATGTGGTTAATACGACACATTAAGGGAGAGATCGCCGCGTCGGCTGACGCCTCCTCGCAAAGACAAGCTTCAATACTTTTTTTCAAGAGGTGTTCTTTCTTGTCATCCTGTTATATATGGGATATCATTAATTCTACACAGTACAGTATGCTTTTAAATGGAGATTTTTTAAAAATCATATATGAAATACTGAATATATGTGGGCGAGGTCAGTGATGCTGGAAAGTATGATAGAAATTATGACTGTCGAGTCAGTTGTGGCTATAACAGCGGCAATTCCCCTCGTTGAAGTGCGGGGAGCCATACCAGTCGGTGTGGGATTGGGGATGTCGCCCTGGCATGCCCTTGGCATTGCTTTGATTGGAAGCATGATTCCGGTGCCGTTCATCCTGTTTTTCATCAGGCCGGTCTTTCAGATGATGCTGAAAAGCGAAAAGCTCGAGCATATCGTCCATGGCCTGACGAAAAAAACACTTCATAAGAGCGATAAGATCAAGAAGTATGGTTTCTGGGGTCTTTTGATTTTCGTTGCGATCCCCCTGCCTGGTACGGGGGTGTGGTCCGGTGCCTTGGCATCCTCGCTGCTGGATATCCGATTCAAGGTGGCGTTTCCTGCCATACTCATCGGGAATGTGATTGCGGGGCTTATCATTACAGCCTTAAGCTATGGAGCGTTCAAGGCGATTATGTAAATGGAGTGAATTTGATTTGAGAAAACATAGGAAAGTATTGATTTCATGGGTTGCTGTACTGCTCTGGATGGCACTCATATTCTTCCTGTCCCATCAGCCTGCACAGCAGTCAGATCAGCTTAGCAGCGGAATCGCACGGTTTATCATGGATGCTCTGGACATGCTGTTTCAAGGTGCAGAGGGTGATTTTGACGGATTCAATCACATAGTAAGGAAAAATGCGCATTTCTTTGCGTATCTCGTTCTCGGACTCTTGGTGACGAATGCGATGAGACTCAGCGGGTTTCAGGGCTATCGGCTTGCCGGACTCCCGTTGCTCATATGTGTTCTTTACGCATCAAGTGATGAAATGCACCAGCTGTTCGTACTGGGGAGAAGCGCGCAGGTCAGGGATGTGATCATTGACAGTGCGGGGGCGGGTCTTGGGTCTTTCATTCATTTTCGGATTCGACCCAAAAAGGATGGCTCTTTATAAGGAGACAACTGAAAAATTCTGTTTAGAACACAATCTCTCCCTTGATTTTTTTAAGTGGCCTCTTTATAAGGAAGCCGCTTTTTTTTTTTACATTTTTCACCTTGCAAAAACGAAGCCAAAAGCGAGGATATTCAAAACCGTAATATAAACGTAATGCAATGAGAGGATGCGAGCTCCTTGAATCAGCACAAAAAGGCCCTGTGACGAGAGGTGCTGATGTGACAGCTCGTATACTGGAGCGTACCCATTCCTAGGCATTTTATAAATTAATTATGTCAAAATTCAAATAATACATTACAAATAAAGCTAAAACATTAAAATCAACAATCCTTGTGGTTCTTAGGTGAGTGTGTAAGAATTGGGTGTGGGAGGGTAAGCCGATTTTGCAGCAAGCGAAATTCCGTACCTTGGTCCTGGCCATTGGAACTGACAACAGCGACTAATGGCATCTAGACACCACTAAAAGGTAGCCATGAAAATGACGGATGGAAATCATCCGCTTACGCTAACTAAGGGGGTTTGAAATGAAATATTCAAGAATTGCTATCGCGTTTACACTGCTCGTATCCATGCTGGGCGGCACAGCCTTCGCTGCGCCTGCGCTGACTGCGTCGACTGATGCAACGGCATCGGCTGAAACGGCTGCACCCGCTGTAACGGTAATACCGATTGCTGACAGTGTGCCAACAGGGACAATCGTGCCGACGGAGGTGACAACACCGTCTGAACCGATTCAATTGGATAAGCCGATAAAGGATCCGGTGAATCCTAAAGTGAAAATGCCCACTGATATCGCGGGTCATCCTGCTAAGGGCGACATCGAGGATTTTATTGCCAGAGGCTATATCAAAGGCTACTTTGACGGCACATTCAAGCCCGAAGGTCAGGTTACACGGGCAGAATTCATGTCAATGATCAATAAGGTTTACAATTTCACAGTTAAAGCCGATATTTCATTTTCTGACGTCGCTGCAGGTGACTGGTACTACGATGAGATAGCCAAGGCTAAAGCAGCTGGCTGCATCGCCGGTTACGAAGATGGGACAATGCGGCCCGATGGCCTCATTACACATCAGGAGGTTGCAACGATTTTTTACAAACTGAAAAACCTTTCAGCGGATGAAACATCTGTTGCAGGCCTGTCCGACGCGGCGAAAGTCGCACCCTGGGCCAAAGGCGCAGTGGGTGCGGTTGTGAAAGCCGGTGTCATGAGAGGCAATTCCATTAATGCCTTCATGCCCGAGAAAAAACTGGTACGCGGTGATGCTGTAACGATCGCCCGCATAAGTCTTGCGATTATGATAGCTGATCCTGCGGCGTCGCTGAATGGCCCCGCAGTTCCGGCAGTGCCTGCTGTGCCTGCCACTCCGGCTATCCCGGCTGCCGAGGAATCGCCAGCTACGCCTGCTGTACCTTCAACTCCGGCAATTCCAGCAATTCCAGCTGATGATGGAGTAATCGAAGATTGATGATTTTCACTAAATTATACAACCAACAGGAGGAATACTATGAAATTCTCAAAAATCGCCATATCATTCACACTGCTCGCTTCCATGCTGGGCAGCACCGCTTTCGCGGCACCGCCGCTGACGACGCCATCCAATGGACCAGAGGTAAAGACGCTGGCCATAGAGGCAGCACAGGCTCGAGATAACGCCAGGGATTACGACATCAAGGATGGCAAGGATTGGGGTTATGAACGGAATCGTGACAAGGATCACAGCCGTGACGGATATGGACATTCTGCTGACACGGCCATTGAAACAACTGCTGTAAAGGCTACTGTCGCAGGTGCTGATGTGAGCGGTACGATCAAGGGCAGAACGGCAACCCTTAAAATGCCCGTCAGCGGCGCTCTTTCAATGATCAAGATTGAAGGGACTGATGGCGTCACTTTGACAGTCGATAAGATCAAAGGGATTGGCGACAAGGTGCTTACCAAGGAGATGGTTTTCACTGACATGCATCAGATCAGTGTTGCTGACATCCTCGGAAACCCTGCCAATGAATCGATTGATGTTGCCAGCCTCCGAGCTGCTCTGGGGGATTCCGATAAGCTTGTTGTAAGCGGCACGCTGACCAAAGACGATTACAAATCGAAAAAAGTAAGACTTGTTCTTGATTTCAGCAAGACTGAAGGCCAATACAGCAACTCTTTCATCGATGCAACACGTGATGGCCGGACTGTCGATGTCAGCATCAAACAACCAGATGCTCTGATCTCCGCTATCGGTATGAAGAATATGATTCTCGGCGTAAGCCAAAGTGCAAAAATCCTCCCCACCTCAGTAAGCCTTGGTGAAGGGGAAGACAAAGTAACCTACACCCGTCTGCTTGATCCTGCAACACAGGATGCTATCCGCGACAAAATCGGAGACATCTGTGGGACATGGACAACTGCTACTCTTTCAGATCTTGTTGAAAAAAGTGATGAGCTGAATATGAAGCTCAACAATTTCACTGGTAAAAGCATTAAAGTGATTTTCACAGAAATGTAAGCGGGTTCGCCTTCCTGTTTTGGAAGGCACGATAAGGGTGACGGCGGGAGATGCGTGTTCGGAGGTTCGAACACACAGTCCTGCCGTTGCTTTTTGTGTTTCTAAGACCTATAGTAATTCATAGATGAAGCGAATCCTTATGAAATGGAGAACCCTATGATTGATTGCCATGCACATATTCTGCCCGGTGTTGATGACGGGCCTGAAACGATGGAAGAAGCTCTGGATATTGCCCGGATGGCTGTATCGGACGGGATTACGCTGATGATTGCCACGCCTCATTATATGCCCCACCGCTTTGATCAGCAGAAGGTGCGGCCGGCATATGAAGCCCTGCGGAGTGCCCTGAACGAAGCGGATATCCCTCTGCAGCTGGAGCTGGGCAATGAGCTGGAGCTTAATGAAGAAGGATTGAAGGCTCTTGCTGATGGGATATGTCTGCCTATCGGAGATTCGGTCCATGTACTGGTGGAGCTGCCGTATCAAAAGATGTACCCCGCTCATGACCAATGGCTGTATGAGCTCGGCATCATGGGGTATACCCCTGTGCTTGCCCATGTGGACCGCTATCCCTATCTGATGGCAGATATGGAGCGGCTGAAAAGAATGCTGTCAACCGGCTGTGTGAGCCAACTGAACGCCTCGGCAATTCTGAAGCCCGGAACCCGAAGCGCGGCTCTTGAGCTGATACGCAGCGAGCTGGTACACCTGGTGGCCTCCGACTGCCACAGTCTGATTAACCGCCCTCCTGCCCTGAAGGAAGCCTATGACATCGTTGCAGAGGCTGTGGGACTGTCTGTGGCGGAGGATCTGTTCACAGGTAATGCGGCGAGAATGCTGGATAAGCAGGCGCTGGTCAAGACGTGGGGGGATATGAAGGCGGAGAAGACCGGGTGGAGGAAGTGGCTGGGGTTTTAAAACACCGAACCACGGAAGACACGGCAAGGGGCCAGGGAAGACACGGAGGGGGAACCACCGAATTCACCGAAGGCACCGGGAATGATGTGTGGATTTGGAGGGGTAGTTGAAAGCAGCATTCTGGAGTTGATCCGGGGGCTGTTTTTTTCATGAGACCGCGGAACCACCGAATGCACCGAATGCACCGAAAAGGATATGGTGAGCTGGGTGGATAGTTGAAAGCAGCAGTCTGGAGTTGATCCGGAAGGCTGCTTTTTTCTGGATAAGACCATTGCTGCAGATGCCACGGATGGAGACAGCTGAAGCCATCTTTTTCAGCGTCTTCAGCGTGTTCGGCGTTTCCCTCTTTTTTCCGTGTCTTCCGTGGTAAATGGTCTTCATATTGTTGCCTTGCAATAGCCGTGCCGTAATATTGAAAACATGAAACTGTAATATAACTGTAACATGGCGATGTCTTTGGAATTTCACGGAATTGCGTGCCGATGGGGGAAAATTCGGTGGAGGGGTTTTCGGGTGAGGGGGCGGCTATTGCTCACTTAGGCACTTTTGTAAATTAATTATGCCAAATTGTGAATTGCGCATTAATTATACAGCTTGAAATATAAAAACTATTTATACTTGTGATTGTTGAGTGAGTGTGTCAGGATGGGGTAAGGAGGGCGGCTGGTTTACGGTAAGCGAAATTATGCCTTAGCTCCGACACGTTAAGATGTAACACAGTAGAGAATGCGAGGGAGCATAAGACCGCATTCTCTTATTATTTTCCAAACGAGGGTTTGGAATACGAAGTTGCTTGCTTGCAAGAGGAGGAAGACTCGATGATCCACAAGAGAAAACAGATCAGACGGCGTGCCTATATACTGATTGACTGCATGAACGTCCTATTGGCCTATGTGATTGGGATAAAGCTATATGGAAGCTACCTCGGCAGTGAGGTAGAGATCGGTTCCCTGGAAGCGGTTGGACTGATGGTATCGCTGCTGACGGGATACATAGGTGTATTCATGGCAACACGGCTATACGACCAGACCATGATGGAGCAGGACTTCTATTCACTGCGGGTGCAGGGAAGGACTGTAGCGGCTTTTGTCATTGCCACGGGTGTTTCATGGATCCTGTTCTTCTTCTTGCATGTGCTTGTGCAGCCGATATTCCTGATTTTCTTCACCGCGATATACTATGGATTATTCATGGTAAGCAAGATACTGCTGCTGAAGACAATGGATGCGAGGGTTTCGAAGAACAAGGCGGACCGCAACATCCTCATTGTCGGTTGCACAGCCAATGGACGGCGTTATATCGATGAGATGGACAAGTATGAATATCTCAGCTTTAAAATTGCGGGATATGTGAAATTCGATGAGTCGGACAGCTATGACAACCTTCAGAATCTGGGGAGTTTTGAGGATCTGGGCGCAATCGCACGGGAATACAAGATAGACGAAATAGCGGTGGCCCATCCGATCGGCTACGACGGGCAGCTCGAGGAACGGCTGAATGAATGTCAGCTGATGGGTATCACCGTCACGATGGTGCTGGATTGCCAGGATGACGAAGAGGTCAAGGCCCATGCGGACATGGTCGGCAGCGTCCCTGTCCTGAAATACCACACGGTCTCCATCAATGAAGGCCAGCTGTTCGCCAAGCGTATTCTTGACGTATGCGGCGCTCTTGCGGGCATGGTGCTTTTCGGAATCGCCTTCATCATCTTCGCGCCCCTCATCAAACGGGAAACCCCCGGACCTGTCATCTTCAAGCAGGAGAGGGTTGGAAAGAACGGCCGCATCTTTGATATATGGAAATTCCGTTCCATGGGTGTCAATGCCGAGAGTCAAAAGGCGGGCCTGATGGCCTCCAATGAAATGAGCGGGCATATGTTCAAGGTCAGTGACGATCCAAGGGTCACTCGAATCGGCGATTTCATGCGGAAGACCAGCATAGATGAGCTGCCCCAGTTCTACAACGTTCTGCGGGGAGATATGAGCCTGGTGGGCACGCGCCCTCCAACAGTTGGTGAGGTGTCCAATTATGAGCAGCATCACCACAAACGTATAAGCGTCAAGCCCGGAATCACCGGGATGTGGCAGGTCAGCGGACGCTCGGATGTCACGGATTTTGAGGAAGTCGTCCGCTTGGACAGCGAGTATATCACGGACTGGAATGTGTGGGTGGATATCAAGATCCTGCTCAAGACCGTGCTGGTCGTTCTCGCAAAGCGTGGATCAAAGTAAATGTGAGGGATAGTCAAATGAGTAAGAGAAGTCTTTTTACCACAGCGGTCTGGATAGCCGGTCTTTCGGCTGTCAGCAAACTTTTGGGACTTGTAAGGGAAAGCGCTCTGGCGGCTGCCTTCGGAGCTACCGGGATTACAGATGCCTATAAGATCGCCTTCAGCCTGCCTAATATCTTTTTTGCAGTCATTGCAGGAGCAATCGGACAAACGTTCATTCCTGTTTATGCGGATTATCTGAAGAGGGGGGATCCGGAGGAAAACAACCGGTTCCTCAATAATCTCATCTCCTGGCTGATAGTCTGCTCTGTGGGGATGCTGATTCCGCTCTACCTGTTCCTGCCGGAAGTCATTCACCTGATTGCCCCCGGATTTTCACCGGTCACCATGAAGCTGGCACAGGAACTGGCGTTCATCATGCTGCCTGCAGCGGCGTTCTTTATACTGTCGAACCTGGCATCCGCTTATCTGCAGAGTCATAACCGGTTCATTGCTCCGACTCTCGTCTGGTATCCGCATAATCTTTTCATCATCGGCAGCATAGCTGCGGGTGGGGCCTTCGGCATCAAAGGGGTTGCCTGGGGCAGTCTGTTCGCTTTTGTGAGCATGCTGATCATTCAACTGCCCAGTGTCCATAAGGCGGGATTCCGATACAGATTCGTGCTGGATGCCCATGACGAGGGCGTGCGCCAGATCATCAGGCTGTCCGGGCCGGTGCTGGTCGGCGTATGTTTCACACAAGGGTATATCATAATCGACCGGATACTTGCATCGGGATTGTCCGAGGGCAGCATATCGGCGCTGGATTATGCCAACAGGGTGAATTCGCTTACCTACAACATTTTTATCCTGGCGATCGCAACCGTTCTATATCCCAGCCTGGCTAACGCATATGATAAACCGGAAAAATTCCGGCGTCTGATCGGTAAAGCCCTGAGGATCATGGCATTGATATCCCTGCCGATCAGCATGGGTCTGATCATTCTTCGTAAGCCCGTCATCCAGGTTCTGTTCGAACGGGGCGCGTTCAATGCAGGGGATACCCTGGTAACGACCTATGCCCTTGCGGGGCTGTCGATCGGGATCATAGGCATCGCATTCAGGGAAATCCTAAACCGGGCATTCTATGCACTGAAGGATACGAAGACGCCGATGATCAACGGCGTCGTAGCCATCCTGTTCAACATCGCTTTTTCGGTGGTGTTTGTCCGGTTATGGGGCATCGGCGGTCTGGCGCTTGGGACATCCCTTGCAGCAATCCTAAGCGGTGTGATGCTGCTCTACAAGCTGAAGAAAAAGGTCGGCACCATCGGCGGCGCCTGGATCGGTTCCGGGTTCCTGAAAATCGCATTGGCGACGATGGTCTTCAGCGGCGCGCTGTACCTGTCTTACTGGACCTTTGATGGATGGGTAGGGTCTGGTGCCGGAACCCTGGGCAGGCTTCTGAGCATGAGTGGGAGCGGTCTTGTGGGCTTGCTGGCATATGGCGGTGTACTTTGGCTTGTGAAGCTCGATGAAATCGATGATCTGAAAAATATGCTTATTAGCAGGATGGGCAGGGGGAATGCAGCGTGAATGGTGCTGCATGAGTCTCTGGCCCGAGGTGAGGTGACTCTGTGACAAAAACGAATCCAAAACTATTGCTTGTACTGACGCTGAAATTCATCTTCGGGTTTCTGATCCTGATGGTGATGGGAGATTTTCTCGAGGCGAACAAGTTCTATATCGATGCGACGAAGCTCTATGACACCTTTCTTTCAACACAGCGGGGGGGTGTAGGTACCTCATCCAGCTTTGCCAACATGGCGGAGGTGATCAGGTGGGTGACTCTGGGCTTCGGGGCTTCATTCGACAGCCTGTATGTGATGTTCACGATAGCCTACATGGGTGTGTTCGCTTATCTGGTTCATAGCCAGAAGGCGTACCGGTCCCGTCTGGCGCTGCTGTTCATCCTGCTGTTCCCCTTCGACATGATTTTCTTCTTCCAGCCGAATAAGGAGATCCTGTCTCTGGTCGTGAACGCTATCCTGCTTGCTGCCTTCTGCACGGAGAATCCGTTTAAAATCTCAGCGGCGTTTCTGGTTGCTGTGACTTACGGTATCTTTTTCAGACAGTATTATCTGATCATCGTGCTGCTGGCTGTGATTTTCATCATTCTGAAGAAAATCAAAAACAGGCTTATTGGGGGAATGCTGATTGTGATCCTTCTGAGCGGCGGCGTATGGGCCTTCGGAAATACGGCAGTAGCCCTTGAGGTTGTTAATCTGAAATATTGGAGTGACAGCATTTTGACCGGTGATGCCAATTCCATCATCGACAATCTGATACCGATGGAGAAGGATGAGCGGAATATCGTGAAATTTTCTGCGAACTATGGGGTCAACGGACTTCGAATCCTGCTGCCGATCGAGCTGTTGTGGAAATCGCCGAGCAGAGGCGTGATATTCATTGCCTATCAGATGTGGAATATCTTTCTTTACCTGCGTTTGCGGAAAATCTCGCGAGCTGCGGATGCCCCGGGGAAATTATCGGGTGATTGGCTTGTTCTATCCTATATTAATGCGTTTTTCTTCGCATCGATTCTGTTTGAACCGGATTTCGGATCCGTATTCCGTCACAGCATGAATCTGCTGCCGTTCTCATTCTACATTCTGAAACGGGCGCATGACGAGGGCTCAGCTCCCGACAAGGGAGACAAGGAGGAACTGGATGGGAAAGGTACTTTTAATCAACAAGGGATGGTCGGATAATATCGGCGACCAAGCCATCAAATATGCCCTGGAAAAAATGATCGTATCCCATGGTCATATCTGTGAATTTGCGGATCTGACAAAACCCAGGAGCGCGAAAAAAGCTGCCGGGAAGGTTGGATCTTCAGGGAATGCGGCGATTAAGCGCATGATGGGGTTTGTACCGGGTGCGATCGGGCAGATCGTATGGCTGATGAAATACTGGCCGATCTTTAAGAAACAGTTCAGGAACAATCACTATGATCTTGTGATTATCGGAGGCGGACAGCTTATCAATGACAATGCTTCCTTTCCGTTAGCCGTTTTCATATGGATGCATCTTTTGAAGGGGCTTCATCGGAACAAGGTGGTCGTCTATGGTGTCGGATCATCGGTGGCGCTGACAACCATCGATAAGATGCTCTATCGGTCAGCCCTTAAGATGGCTGACGCGATATACCTTAGGGACAGGACTTCTCTGGACTATGTAAACAGCGCCTTCGGAATCGAAGCGCGATATACCCCTGATGTGGTTTTCAACATCAGCAAATACTTTAAGGAGAAGCCCTGTGAGGATAAGAATGTTCTCATTGCGCCTCCCTGTTATGAGGTGTATTGCGGAGCATGGAAAAACAATGGGGAGAGGCTGACACGGGAAGCTTATGAGGCGTACTGGGAAGAAACGGTACTGGAGAATCTCAAGGGCGGTAATCGTGTGAAGCTGTTCTATACGGCGGAGCAGGACATCCCGCAGACGTTGAAGCTTCAGGACTCGATGCTGAAAAATCAGGGAATGCATATAGAGCTCGTTCGAATGGGTGATATCCATGATTATGTCAATGAACTCAGCAGTACGTGGAAGGTGATATCGGGAAGGATGCATGCGCTGATCATCGCGCTGGCGTTCGAAAAAACACTTCAGGTGTTTCCGCTTTCGAAGAAACTGACCACATTCGAGGACGAATATCTGAAACGGGGGGCTGATCTGGTGATGATCCAACAGTCCGTAACGAGCACTTTCGACGATATGATCGCGTCCCATCTGGCCTAGGAGGAAACATGAAAATCATTCATATTACACAAGCCACTTCGGGGGGCGTCTACACGTACATTTCTGATCTGATGAAGAGCCTGAGGGAAAGAGGGTGCTCGCAGGCGCTGTTTTGCCCGGAGGAAGGCCCTCTTATGGGCAGGGCAAGGCTGAATGGCTTCGACGTTGAAACGATCCATGCGGTCAGGGAGATATCTCCCGTGTCCGATTTCAGGGTCGGTGTAGAGCTTGCCGCTGCAATCAAACGCCATTCGCCGGATATCGTTCATCTGCACAGCTCGAAGGCAGGAGCTATCGGACGGCTGATCTTTGATGGAACCCCGGTTATCTACACCCCTCACGGATGGTCGTTCAATATGACGGTGTCACAGCTGAAGCAGAGCGTATATGCCTTTACAGAACGGTTTCTCAGCTTATCAACCGATCGGATAGTTGCCATATCCAGGCATGAATATGAGTCAGCGATAGAAAGAAAGATATGCGGTTCCGACAAGATGGTATTGATTGAAAATGCCATCAACCTGGACACCTTCGAACCGCTTGACACTCTGAACCGGCAGGAAATTCGTAAGCAATACGGCGTGAAGGACAGTGAAATCCTGATCGGCGCTGTGGGGCGGCTGACAGAATCCAAAAACCCGGCCCTGTTCATTGAGATTGCAACGATTCTGAAGGATGACAGCAGGCTGAGGTTCATGTGGGTAGGCGACGGCGAGCTCGCTGAGGAAATGAAAGCCCTCGCCCAGTCGAAGGGTGTCGCTGAACGGATCATCTTTACCGGTTGGACGGAACGGGTCGGCGCACATATGCAGGCGATGGACATAGGGTTGCATACCGCCAGCTGGGAGGGCTTCGGCCTTGCTATAGCGGAATTCATGGCGGCGGGCGTGCCGGTGGTGGCGTCCAGTGTGGGCGGGATCACGGAAATCATCGATGATGGAAGGACGGGATTCCTGTGTGCCAACGATGCAATCGATTCTTACATCACGCCCTTGAAGCGTCTGATCGAGGATGACGGGCTGAAGCGGATGATCATAAAGAATGCATCGGAAACGGTTAAGGAAAGATACGCCCACGGGCGGCTGGTGGATCAGCACGTTGAACTGTATGAATCCATCCTGGAGGTTTAAAGGAGGTATGAATCATGAAAAATCAGATACCGATCATAATCGGCGCGGTAGTGATCAGCCTGTGCGTTGGGCTGGCCATACCCATCGCCGCTGCGGGCAACGTAGAGGGGCTTGTGGTGGACCAGGTGCAGCTGAAGAGCAATGCTTTGAATCAGTTCAAGGAAGAGATGGGTCGACTGGTAGAAACAGATTTTGACAAGCGGGTTTCTGCGGAAATGGAGACACAGATTGCGTCCGGCCGTGACCAGATGGCAACTCAGGGCGGGGCGGATAAAGCGAACCAGGCTGGACTTCCCGAAGGGGTGGATCAGATTTATGCGGATGCCAACAGTGCTGACCGAGCCAAAGCCACCGTGCTGACCGCAATGGCGGGAGTCGGCAGTGATACTGCACCCGCCGGTGTTGATCCGAATCTGGATGAAAATACCGTACTTGCCGGGTACGTCGACGAGGATTATCTCTCCGGGCTGGCGGCTGACGGTATGACAAGCCAGGAGGATTCTGATTTGCAGGATTACCTGCAGGCGAGATTTCTTCCGGATGATTATGAACTCGCCAAAGCGCTTAATGACGACTATGCGAAATTGATCACTGAATGAGATATTCGGCATCGCCGGAAATCAGATAAGGAGCCAATCAAATGGAAAAAGAATACCAGGAAGTTGACATCTTGGAGCTGGCCGGGCGGGTCATGAAGAAATGGTGGCTGATTCTGCTGCTTGTGCTCATTGCCGCAGGGGCTTCATTGCTTATGACAAGGACCATGGTCACGCCGGTTTACGAGGCTTCAACCACGGTGTTCATCGGGAAAGAATCCGCAAAATTGGCGGATATCAGTCTGATGGACATCCAGGTGGGAAGCCAGCTGGTGACCGACTATACGGAGCTGCTGGAAACCAATCAGGTGCTTGAAAGCGTGATTTGGGAGCTGGCCTTGAAAGCCAATCCGGAGGCGCTGAGGGAAAACCTGACAGTGAGCATCATCAAGGATTCCCGTTTCATGCGGATCGCCTATAAGGACCCGAATCCGGAGTTGGCTGTAAAGGTGGCGGATAAGATCTCTGATATCCTGAAGGTGAAGGCTGAGGAGGTCGTCGGCGTCAAGAATGTCGTAATCGTCGACTACGCAAAGTTGCCGAGTGTGCCTGACAGCCCGAGTTTGCCCAAGAATATGGGGATTGCGGGTGTGATGGGAATGATGCTGGCGTTTGTTGTGATTTTGATGCAGCTCATGCTGGACAACACGATGAAGGCCGAATCGGATGTGGAGTTGGAACTGGGTCTGCCTGTTATGGGTGTGATACCTCGGTTCAAGGGGGAAAAACGCTGATGGAAAGATTGAGTCTGATTGCTTTGAACGAACCGCATTCAATGGTTGCGGAAAGCTATAAGATGTTTCGAACGAATCTCAGCTATTCGAATATAGATAAGGAAAACAAGGTGATCATGTTCACCAGTTCATCATCAGAGGAAGGCAAAACCACCTCGATCTGCAATACCGCCGTTTCTTTCGCTCAAGGGGGAAAGAAGGTGCTGCTGATCGAGGGGGATCTGAGAAAATCCCGGGTACACTCACTGTTCAACATCCCGTTGGTTCCGGGACTGACAAACGTCCTGACCTCGAAAACGCCCTTGAAGGATGTGGTGACAGCGGTGGAGTCCCTGCCGAACCTTCATGTCCTGCCCGGTGGCAACCTGCCCCCTGACCCTGCTGAAACCCTGGCTTCTCATGCGCTTGAAAAGCTCGTTGCACAGGCTCGGATCGACTATGATGTCGTGCTGATCGATGCGCCGCCGGTCCTGGTGGTAACGGATGCTTCCATCATGTGCAAAATCGCTGATGGAGTGATCCTGATTGTCGCTTCCGAGGAAAGCAAGAAATCGGATGCCAGACAGGCTCGGAAGGCCCTGGATAAGGTGGGGGCCCGGATTCTGGGTGTTCTCCTGACCAAGGCAGAGGTGAAATCCAAGGGCCACGATTATTATTATGGGAATGCACAGTAGGATGACAGGCAACGACATGCGAAAAATCCTGGCAATAGTCCTGGTACTGATCCTGATGGTGACGGCGCTTTGCTTTTCCTCGCAGAATTCAGGGGATTCCAACAGCCTGTCGAAAATCATCGCAGGACGGATTGTTTCAGTGATGGAGCTGAAGGGCGATGATGCCCAGACGCTGGGCAGTGTCAATCTCATTGTCCGAAAGCTGGCGCATTTTACGGAATATCTTCTGATGGGCGTGCTCCTGGCTGTTGCGCTGACGAACCTGCTGCGACGGGCCTGGCTTGCGATGGTATTGGCCGGAGCCGGCGGTATTGTCTTCGCTTTCCTTGATGAGTGGGTCCAACGGGGTTCCCCGGGGCGGGGGCAGAGTCTGTTCGATGTGATGGTGGATGGCGCGGGGATTGTTGTCGGCCTGGCGGTATTCTCGATCGTGATGGTCGGGGTGGGGTGCTCAAAGAGCGGGATGTGCTCACGAAACATCTCCGGATTCCGACGAAAAAGCACTTGGTCAGATTAAATCGACCAAGTGCTTTTCTATTTGAGGTTCTCTTTTTCCCAGATTTTCTTGCGGCTCTCCATGTTGCCTTTTTTCAGGTCGGTCAGGGTGTATTTGGCCTTATGGACTCCGGCGCTGTCGTACTGTATGGTGACGGTGGTCCAATGGCTTTCGTTCAGGCTCTGTGCTTCTTCCCACAGGCTTATCAGGCAGTCGTCCAGCTCGTCCAGCAGATCGGCCAGCTCTTCGGGATCCATGTTCTCGGTTTCAGGCAGATCATTGCAGAACAGAGGCTTGCCGCCTCCTTTAGGATAGCTGTAGAAAAATGAATAGCACTGGTCATCGTCCACCTCTCCATAAAGCAGCAGCTTTTCCCAGCCTTTAGGCTGTGCCTGCTGAAGAATGTGGAGGATGTTCTCATAAAGGGAATCGCGTAGGGATTTCGGCATCGTGTTGCTCCTTTGAGGTTTTGCCTTGCAGTGTCATGATTGTCTGTCGTTGCGAGTAAAGCGCCGCAATGACAAGCTTCAAAGATTGAACGTCTAAAATATTATACCACATCCAAACTCCGTTATTTATTGCACCCGATGGGTATAATAGTATAGGTGGCTTACATAGGATTCAAAGGGGCGGCCTCTGGCTGCAGGGAGGAAAATATGAAACAGATCAACGTGGGCATATTGGGTTACGGGCTTTCCGGCAGTGTTTTCCATACGCCGGTGATTCGTAGTGTGGAAGGCTTCAGGATCACCAGCATCATGACGGGCAATAAGGCAGCTATCGCCAGGATTGCTGAGGAGGATTCATCGGTTTGGATCGCTTCGACACCGGAGGAAATCCTGGAATCGCCGACGATCGATCTGGTGGTCATTGCGGTGCCCAATGCGTTTCACCACGGTTTAGCGAAAAAAGCCCTGGAACACGGTAAGCATGTGGTGCTGGAAAAACCTTTCACGATAACCCTTGATGAAGCAGAGGATCTGGTGGAACTGTCGGAACGGAAAGGGAAGGTGCTCAGCGCCTATCACAACCGGCGGTGGGACGGCGATTTCAAAACCCTCAGAAAACTGATCGAAGGCAAGGCTCTGGGGCATCTGGCAGAGTTCGAATCCCATTTTGATCGGTTCAGACCGGTTATGAAGGCGGGGTCCTGGAGGGAGGAAGAGGGTCTGGGAACGGGTCTTCTCTATGATCTGGGTTCCCATCTGATTGATCAGGCTCTGACCCTGTTCGGGATGCCGGAACGGATTTTTGCGGACCTGCGCATACAAAGGCCAACGGGAAAGGCTGTTGACAGCTTCGAGCTGCTGCTGCACTATGAAGGGCTGAAAGTCACGTTGAAATCCGGTTCCCTGGTTAAGGAGCCTCTGCCCCGTTTCATACTGCAGGGGGATAAGGGGTCCTATGTGAAATATGGGCTTGATGTTCAGGAGGCGGCACTGAAGGCCGGTTCTAAGCCCAATGATCACGGGGACTGGGGTCTGGAACCGGAGGTGTTGAATGGAATCCTGAATACGGATGTGAACGGTATCGACCTGGTCGGTACGGTTTCTACCCTGCCGGGGGATTACAGGGAGTATTACCGGGGCATTTACAAAGCGGTAACGGAGAACCTGGAGCCCCCTGTAACGGCAAGACAGGCCCGTGATGTGATGAAGATAATAGAACTTGCCATAGAGAGTGCGGATAGAGGGATGGTTGTTAAAGTGTAGAGAGAACCAGAGGAGGTTGATAAGGATATGAATACACAGGATATTCTGAGTATAGCGTTGAGGGAAGCGGGGCTTGATGCGCTTCCGGAGGACAGCGGGGTTTTCGTTGAGAAGGATGATGTGAAGAAAGTTCTTGTAGGTATAGATCTGGAAGGGCCGGAGGTGATGCTGGCCAAGGAACTGGGCTGTGATGCGGTGATCAGCCATCATCCCCACGCGGGGTCGGCTGTGACGGAGTTTCACAAGGTGATGGTGCGGCAGATTGACCGTATGGTTTATTTCGGCGTACCTATCAATAAGGCACAGAAGGCGCTTCGCAAGCGGATGGCGCAGGTGGACCTGAATCATCACGGGGCCAATCATGACAGGGCAAGCTCGACGGCACGGCTGCTGGGGCTGGGGTATATGAACGTCCATATGCCGGCGGATCTGATTACAGAGGACTTCGTTCAAAGCTATCTGGACGGATTGTTCGCGGATCGCCCGAAGGGGACGCTAAAGGAGCTGGTTGACGCTCTCGGCGTTCTTCCGGAATATTCCGCGTCATTGGTCAAGCCTGTGATCCGGGTAGGCGGCGATCAGGATTATGCAGGAAAGATTGCGGTTCTTATGGCTGGAGGCACCGGTGGCGGTGTTGATGTTTTCAAGGCTTACTTCGAAGCGGGGGTAGGCACCATCGTATGCATGCATGTTGCGGAGGATGTGAAAAAGGCCGTGGAGGAGCAGAACATCGGTAATGTTGTGGTGGCGGGGCATATGCCCAGCGATTCCATAGGTATCAACCGATTGATCTCAGCCTGGCGGTCTGCAGGGCTGGAAGTGGTACCCGGCTGCGGTGTGGTAACGGTGTAAGCCCTGCCGCGGACCTCGACTATGGTCTGTATTTCAATGACAAAATATGGGTATGCATTTTCCCGGTGTGAACAGACTCGACTCACGCTCCGTTCATTCGGCAGGTGATTGTGAAAAATCGGTCAGGTCCGCCCTTGTCGACAGGAATCCGAAAAAACAAAAATGCAAGTCAACTTTCATAAAAATTCACAAAACCTCCTGCGAAAATGCGGGAGGTTTTTGTATGCCATGGAAAAACACAATTCTTTTAAAAGAGGAAAACGTTTTTTGCATTTTTCATGATTGACAGTTGCAAAAGACCTGTTTATACTAAGCTTAAAGAGTCAGAAAATTCCGATACATTCGACAACTTCTGGAGACAACGCAGTCCCAGGTTGAAAGCACCACAGGTGCGTTTATGCGGTCTGTGGATTTTTTATGCAAAAAATGACTGAGGTCAGAAAAGGAGGGTCCTTGATGAATACACGATTAACAGTATTGCTTGGAGCGGATTTCGATTCCGGACTGCTTCAGGGCATGTTAAGGAATGGCAAGTCAGTGATGTGGCATCGTGATGGTGTATTATCCAGGGCGCTTCGGAAGGGATACACCGGGGTGGATTGGGTATACAGAAGCGACTCCGCCGATTTATGGGAACACCTGATTGAGGATCGTGTAAGGGCCGATACGGACCGGTGCATCCGACTGGATGAACCGCCCCATAATTCAGGTGAGGGATTTATCGGCATCAAGACGGGCACTCTGCCCTGGCCGGTCAGCCTCCGTCAGCTACTGAATGTACTCAAGCGGCCGGTGGAGGAACCGAATCATCAGTTCACCAGATACTGCAGAGAATCCTTTGCGGAATGGGAAACCGTTCAGAAGGCGAAGGAAACCCTGATTCACCGGCACGGGTGCTCAGAACCGGAAGCCTACGCTGTACTCCGTCGCATGAGCATGGACCGCGCCACGACGATCCGGGAAATTGCACGGACGGTGATGGTGCAGGGGGCGGTTTAGGGAAGTGTCACGATAATAGCGCTCTACGACTCCCCCTGTCACTTTCGTGACATCCCCCTCCCAGAGGGAGATTGAGACTCTCAACCTTCCTCTGGGAGGAAGGTGTCAGCAAAGCTGACGGAAGGAGTCGCAGAGCGGTAGGATATCATTCAAAATCACAAGGAGGAAACATCATGAACAATTCGGGGGAATCTCATCAGGGGCTTTACAGACCTGATTTCGAACATGAAAGCTGCGGTGTGGGTTTTGTTGCACGGATGGATGGGCATCGGAGCCATGAGATCATTCAGATGGGTCTGGAAATTCTGAAGAAGCTGTCTCACCGGGGTGCAAGCGGAGCGGATTCGGAAACCGGAGATGGTGCGGGAATCCTTATACAGCTTCCTGATGCATGGCTTCGCAAGGAAGCTGCGCGACAGGGGATCGTGCTGCCTGATGCAGGGGCTTACGCTGTGGGAATGGTATTCCTGCCGAAGGAACCCAATGACCGTAATTTCTGTGAAGGGATACTCGAAAGGATTGCGCGGGAGTTGGGACTCAAGCCTCTTGGCTGGCGTGAGGTGCCGGTAATGGAAACCGCCTGCGGAGCATCCGCCCGTGCTACCTGTCCTCTGGTTTACCAGGTGTTCATATCCGGTAACGGCCTGACCGGGCTTGAGCTGGAACGCCGTTTGTATTTCATGCGGCGCCAGGTGGAAAAAGCGGTTGCCGACAGCAAGCGCCCTTACACGGAGGCCTTTTATATCTGCAGTCTGTCATCTACTTCCGTGGTATATAAAGGCCAGTTCCTTGCCCACCAGATTCAGCTGTTCTACCCGGAACTGAATGATGCTTCGATGGAAAGCGCCCTTGCTGTAGTGCATCAGCGTTACAGCACCAATACCTTCCCTTCGTGGAAGCTTGCCCACCCATACCGATATCTGGCTCATAACGGTGAAATCAACACGATCCGAGGCAATCAGCAATGGTTCAGTGCCCGGGAAGGTGATTTTGACAAGGAATGGTACGGGTACCCGACAGAAGGGATCCTGCCAGTCATGCAGCCGGGCTGCAGCGACTCGGGAAACCTGGACAACGCATTCGAACTGCTGGTGCTCAGCGGCTATTCCATGGCTCATGCCATGCGGATGCTGATACCTGAAGCATGGAGAACACGGGCGGACCTCACACCTAAGGAGAGGGCATTCTACGCCTATAATGAAAATCTTATGGAACCATGGGATGGACCGGCGGCAGTGGCATTTTCCGACGGAAAACGGGTGGGAGCCACTTTGGACCGGAACGGTCTTCGCCCCGCACGCTATGTGATCACACAGGATAACCTGGTGGTTCTGGCTTCGGAAGCCGGCGTCCTCAATATCCCGGAAGAACGGATCGTACGAAGGGGCAAGCTGGGACCTGGAGAGATGCTGCTGGCGGATCTGGAAACGGGAACCCTTCTTGAAACCAAGGAAATCATGGCAGGTCTGGCGGATGAAAAGGATTACAGCACCTGGCTGGAACTGAGCAGAAGGGAAATGCCGGATGGAATCAGCCCTGATTTCGGGCTTACTGAAGGGGATCTTACAACCCTGCAGCAGATTTTCGGATATACGGAGGAAACTCTGAAACGTGTACTGGCACCGCTGATTGCAGAAGGTCATGAGGCGATGAGTTCCATGGGGAACGATACCCCGCTGGCGGTCCTGTCCCCGCGTCCACGCCTGCTGTTCGACTATTTCCGTCAGCTGTTCGCTCAGGTGACAAATCCGCCCATCGATCCCCTCCGTGAAAAAGCGGTCATGGCATTGAACCAACAGCTTGGAGGCCGTGGCAACCTGCTTGAGAACGAAACCCTGATCCGTCCGGTGGAGTATCTGGAGCTGAAAGGCCCTGTTCTCAACGTGCAGGAATTCCAGGCAGTACAGACATTGAAGAGCGACGCTCTGCAGGCCGTGACACTTCCAATCGTCTTCGAAGCCGATGAAGGGGAACTGGGACTGGAGCATGCTCTCACATCACTGAAAACCAGGGCAGAGGAAGCGGTCCGCCTGGGTTACGGCATCATCATACTCAGCGACCGGTCAGTAGACAGGTTCCATGCGCCCGTTCCCAGCCTGCTGGCTGTCAGTGCGGTCCATAGCCACCTGATCGACTGCAAGCTGAGGACCCGCATAGATATCGTTGTGGAAAGCGGTGAGGTTCAGGATCCGTTCCATGTGGCATTGCTGGTAGGCTTCGGAGCAACAGCGGTTCATCCTTGGCTGGCTCTGGAGAGTCTTCAGGCAATGGCATCCGGGGGCGTCTATACACCGGTTCAAGCCTGGGAACACGCGCAGAAGATGGCTGTGAAGGGACTGGATGACGGTGTACTGAAAATCATCTCCAAGATGGGGATTTCGGTACTGAAAAGCTTTACTGGAGCACGGATTTTTGAAGCCATCGGCCTGGGCAGGTCACTGACCGAAAACTGGCTGCCAGGCGTCATCAACCGTCTTCCGGCTGTGGAACTGGATGTCATTGCCAAGGAAACCCTGCTCCGTCACGGAGCGGCTTTCTCAGGTGTCGCACGGCCCAATGGCCTGGCCCTCGGCGGGCAGATCCACTGGCGTAAGGGAGAGGAACGTCACCTGATGGGACCTGAAGTGATTTCAAAGCTGCAGCAGGCCTGTAAGACAGGAGACGAGACACTTTATAAGGAATATTCGAAGCTGATCAACGGGCCGTCGGACAATCCGGTCACCCTGCGCAGCATGCTGGATTTCAAATCGACTGGAGCTGTTCCCCTTGATGAGGTTGAATCGGAAGAACAACTGATGAAGCGGTTTGCAACAGGGGCCATGTCGTTCGGTTCGCTGAGCAAGGAGATGCATGAGACCCTGGCTGTTGCCATGAACCGCATCGGCGGAAAAAGCAATTCAGGTGAGGGCGGAGAGGCCACGGAACGTTACAGAAGACCGGCTTCCGGAGATTACAACGGCAGTGCCATCAAGCAGGTGGCTGCAGCGCGCTTTGGCGTTACGGCGGATTACCTGGCAAATGCGGATGAACTGCAGATCAAGGTGGCACAGGGAGCCAAGCCCGGAGAAGGGGGCCATCTGCCTGGGGAAAAGGTAACGGAGGAAATCGCCCGTGTAAGGAATTCCGTACCTGGAATCACATTGATTTCACCGCCTCCCCATCATGATATCTATTCCATTGAGGATCTTGAGCAGCTGATCTTCGATCTGAAGAATGTCAATACCCGGGCCCGTGTCAGCGTAAAGCTGGTTTCGGAAGCCGGTGTCGGAACAGTAGCGGCCGGTGTGGCAAAAGGGAATGCCGATGTGATCCTTATCAGCGGTCATGACGGCGGTACCGGCGCGGCTCCGCTGACATCCATCCGATCCGCAGGGATCCCTTGGGAGATGGGGCTTGCTGAAGCCCATCAGACCTTGCTGCTGAATAACCTTCGCGGCAGGGTGACCCTGCAGTGCGACGGCCAGATGCGTACAGGCCGGGATGTGGCCATCGGTGCCCTGTTGGGTGCTGAGGAATTCGCTTTCGCAACTGCTCCGCTGATCGTCTGCGGATGCATCCAGATGCGTAAATGTCATGAGAACACCTGCCCCGTCGGCGTAGCCACACAGGATCCGGAGCTTCGAAAGAATTTTCAGGGTAAACCGGAGCATGTCATCCAGTTTTTCCGCTTCATTGCCCGGGAACTGAGAGGGATCATGGCCGAAATGGGCTTCAGAAGCCTGGACGATATGGTGGGACGCTCGGATCTGCTGGCTGTCGATTCAGCAAGACGTCACTGGAAAACGAAAGGTATGGACCTCAGTCAGCTGCTGTATCGACCGGAAATGCCGGAACGGTTCGCAGTACGTAAAATCGAGGCTCAGCCCAATCAGACCCTGTATGTCATGGACAGACAGCTGGTCCGTGAAGTTCAGGCCCAGCTTGATCAGGGAAAAATCTTTGAAGGGGACCGCATCATACACAACACCGATCGTTCTGCAGGAACCCTGCTGTCTGGGGAACTGGCATGGCGCTATGGTGGAGATACCCTGGCGGACAATACTGTGAATCTTCGGTTCAGAGGTTCTGCCGGTCAAAGCTTCGGTGCGTTCCTGCCTAAAGGCGTGACCATTTCACTTGAAGGTGAAGCGAACGATTATCTGGGCAAAGGACTGTCCGGCGGGCGCATTATACTCAGGTTCCCTAAGGAATCCACTCTTAACGCACTTGAAAACGTCATCGCCGGGAACACCCTGCTGTACGGGGCGACCTCCGGAGAGGCCTTCATCGCAGGAAGGGTCGGGGAGCGGTTCTGCGTCAGGAACAGCGGTGCTCTGGCAGTTGTAGAGGGACTGGGGGATCACGGATGTGAATATATGACCGGGGGCCGTGTCGTGGTCATCGGTGAGACAGGCCGCAACTTTGCGGCAGGCATGAGCGGCGGTATCGCATATGTATACGATATCGACGGCAAGCTGGAACAGCGGATCAATGGCGATATGGTCAATGTGGAAGCGATGAATGATCGGGATACCGCTGAGGTTTATGATCTGCTGCTGCAGCACTACAACCATACGGACAGTGTTCAGGCCAAGGCTTTGCTGGATAATTGGAAAAAAGCACAGAACAGGTTTGCACGGATCGTGAGCCCGGAATTCTCGGCAGCTCTTGAAAAGAAATTTCAGCTAAAAGTCATGCGGGAGGTGGTCTGATGAGCAGTAATACCGGATTCAAATCAATCCCCCGGAAAACGGCGGAGAAAAAGCCGCCCGCAGTACGGGTGAAGGATTACTACGAGTTCCATATCGAACAGCCGGATGAGGTCATCGAGGCCCAGGCCTCCCGGTGCATGGACTGTGGAGTCCCGTTCTGCCACTACGCATGTCCCCTCGGCAATGCCCTGCCGGATGTGAATGAGCTGGTTAAGACAGGAAACTGGAAAAAAGCCTTGGATATCCTGCACAGCACAAACAATTTCCCCGAGTTCACCGGCAGGCTGTGTCCGGCCCTCTGTGAAGCGGCCTGCACGCTGGGTCTTATAAAGGAACCCACTGCCAACCGTGAGATAGAACTGGCCGTCATCGAACGGGGATTCAGGGAAGGTTGGGTACAGCCTCTGCTTCCCCGTACCCGAAGCGGCCGTAAGGTTGCCGTAGTGGGCAGCGGCCCTTCCGGACTTGCCTGCGCACAGCAGCTGGCCCGGGCCGGGCACAACGTCACGGTACTTGAACGGGATGAACGGATAGGCGGAATCCTGGCTCTTGGAATACCGGATTATAAGCTTGAAAAGGCAGTGCTCGACAGGCGGCTGGCTCAGCTGACAGCCGAAGGGATCCATTTCCGGACCGGCGTCTATGTGGGCCGTGACATGAAGACTGAAGAACTGCTGGCAAGCTATGATGCAGTCTGCCTTGCAGCCGGTGCCACGGTTCCCCGGGATTTGGATGTGAAGGGGCGTAAGCTGAAGGGCATTGAGTTTGCAATGGATTTCCTTACTCAACAGAACCGGATCCTTCAGGGTGAGACCATCCCCGAGGAGGAGCGCATCAGTGCGGCAGGCAAGAACGTCGTCATCATCGGCGGCGGCGATACCGGAGCCGACTGTCTGGGAATCTCTCTCCGTCAGGGAGCCAAATCGGTCATCCAGGTTGAAATGATGCCGGAACCGCCCAAGGACAGGGACCCTAATACGCCCTGGCCTGAATGGCCTAAGATTCTGCGGACCAATACCGCCCATGAAGAAGGGGGCACCCGGATGTTCTCCGTTGGTACCCGGTACTTCGCAGGCAAGGATGGGGTGCTGAACCGCGTAAGATGCAACAAATTGTCATGGACAGAGGTTGCGCGGCCTGTATGGGCGGAGATTCCCGGCAGCGAATTCGATCTGGAAGCGGATCTGGTATTGCTGGCCATGGGATTCCTGCACCCTGAACAGGAAGTGCTTCTGAACGGCCTTGGGGTGAAGCTGGATGCCCGCGGCAATGTTGCAACTGACGAAACCGGACAGACCAGTCTGCCGGGTGTGTTCGCCGCTGGTGATGTTCATACAGGCCAGTCCCTGGTCTGCAGGGCCATCAGCGACGGCCGCAAGGCTGCTGAAGCCATTGATGCCTGGCTCAATGCCCTGCATATGAAAGCTGGAAACGCGTAATCCTTTTCATCATAGAACCCTTTAAAAACAAAACCCTGACTCTCCGTTTCATTGGAGAATCAGGGTTTTGTTATCACTGCCAGCTTTCCACTGTAAAATGCACCGTGGCATCCTCGCCGGCCATGATGCGCCGGGAAGGGATATCGTTACCGCTGCTGTCTCTCTCTACAGCATCCCAGGATCCCCGAGTGAACTTGAAGTTCATGATGGAATCCCGTTTCAGCACCAATGTGCCGGTGAATCCTTCTTCGGTTTCTTCCAGCTGATGATCAGCAGGGCCGAAGGTGCCGATGAAGACCGATTCTCCGGCTGTTTCTTCGGGTACGGTTACTTCCACTGTGATGGTCACTTCCTGAGAGAGGGATTCGGTCACCGCATACCGTCGGCTGATCCGGAGATGCTCCCAGCCAGCGGTGAGAACCGTTTCGCCGGGCTGGTGCGGGCGGAGGGCATAGTCGGAATCCACTGTCAGTATATCCGGACGGGAGGATTCGAATTGAACCGGGTGCGGGGTGATGCAAAAGCCGGAATTGTAGATGGCCACCGGGTT
Source organism: uncultured Peptostreptococcaceae bacterium (assembly GCA_964511875.1). Taxonomy (GTDB): domain Bacteria; phylum Bacillota; class Clostridia; order Peptostreptococcales; family Acidaminobacteraceae; genus CAZEHS01. The sequence goes on along the minus strand of CAZEHS010000008.1, from coordinate 9,824 downwards.
TATCCGGTATTCGGAGCCCCGGATACCGATAAGATCCCTTCCGTGGAGCTCCATTCGCTCCGGGAAGCCAACTTCGCCGAAAAAATAGAGAAGAGGGCAATGGACACGGTGCATCCAGTCTGTTTCACTGTGTATCCCGCCGGGAATCACCCAGCATGCCATTTCATCCTGGGGTTTGATTCCTTTTTCTAAAAGGGTCTGCACCACTTCAGTGAAGCCTTCGCCGAAGTGGTTTTCAGCATCGCCGATATCGATCCACATCCGCTTGGGCAGATGATTCCGGGTGAGCTTGCGCACCTGCCGGAGTGTGGCATCGCCGCCCCACCAGAAGGAAGGAGACAAAACGCCAAGCTTGCCGAAAACATCCGGATGACGAAGGCCGATATTGAAGGTTGCCAGGCCGCCCATGGATGAACCCATCAGTGCGGTGTTTTCAGGGCCTGGCAGGGTACGGTAATTGGATTCTATGTAGGGTTTTACATCTTCAATAAGGAAGGATTCGTATTTAAGTCCTTTTCCCTTGACGGGGTGCCCGTTGAAGCTGCCGTCCGTGTGGGCGAATTCACTGAGCCGCTGGTCGTTCTGGTGGTCGATTCCCACGATGATGATCTCCTGCATCTGCCGCCTGGCAATCAGCTCATCGGCAGCATGATGGATTTCCCATCCGGCCCCGGAATAAGATCTTTCTCCGCTGAAGATATTCTGACCGTCGTGCATGTAAAGCACGGGATAATGTCGGTCCGGCTGCAGATGGTAGGAGGGGGGCAGATAGATACGAAGGCACCTGAAGTTGTTAAGTGCCCTTGCGTAGAACCGGTGGATGGTTTGGATTTCGGATTGGTAGGTGGGGATCATGGGGTGCTCCTTGAGGATAATTGCAAAGCTAAACCTTTAGCCACAGATGTCACGGATGAAGGGCGATGGGGTGTGGGGGGGTGATCATCTCAACCTTCCTCTGGGAGGAAGGTGTCGGCGAAGCTGACGGAAGGAGTCCCGGAGGGAGATTGAGCTCCAGAGGGAGGTCAACATGGATGGCAACGAATCCATCCTATCAAATCTTCCCCACCCCCGCAAGGCACCCCAAGAAGTGCGGGATCTGAATCCGCCACCAGGGCCAGTCGTGGTCCACGTCATGGCCCCAGTAATCTACCCAGGCCGGTATCTGTTTTTCCTGCAAAATCCGGGCTATTGCATCGGTATCGCGGATGGTGTCTTCCTCCCAGCGTCCCAGGCCGGTGCTGATGATGAGGCTGCCGCGGCGGTAGTGGTCCAGGAACCAGGGGTCTTCTGTCTGCCTGAGGTAATCTACAGGAGAGTTCAGGTAGACGCCGTCGCTCAGATCCCCCCCGGTAAAGAACCTGGCGTCGTATATGCCGCTCATGGCGATGCTGAGATCGAACACATCGGGGTGCTTCAGGTAGAAGTTCAGGGCGTGGTAGGCACCCATGCTGCAGCCTGTTGCCCCCATGGGATCAAACCACCCGAATTGATGCTTGATGGTAGCTACCAGCTCATGGATGATGTACTGCTCATAAAGGCTGTGGACATGGTTCTTATGACCGCTGGATGCGGCCCTGTCCAGCCAGGAATAGTTGTCGACGCTGTCGGGAGTGAAAAAACGGACCTTGCCGGCCTCTATGAAATCCCTGCTGGCATTGATCATACCGAAATCCTCGTATTCATGGAAGCTGCCCCCAGAGGAGGGGAAGACGATGATGGGCTTCCCTGCATGGCCATAAACCTTGAACGCCATTTCCCTGCCCAGGAAGGAGCTGTAGTGATGGTGATATTCTATTTGCATAAGATGCTCCTTTTCTATTCCGCTTCCCCGATCTCATCCGGCACCTTCGCCATGGCAAACTCCAGAATCTCAAAGCCTTCCTCTAAATCCGGCGTCCGTACGACGAAGCCGTAGTTGCCGATGGCAGCGGAAAAGATGGAGGCGATGGGGCTGTGGTAGACAACCTGCTCAGGATACTTATCCACTACCTCTTCAGGGGTCTGCAGGTAGCTGTAGCAGTTTTTACGGCCCAGATAGAAGCAGTTGTAGGGACGTTCCACTGTGGCATCGAAGCGGTTCTCAGTGACCACATTGGCGTACTGCTCGAAGATGTCGATGTCGTTGGCATAATTGAACATGTCGATGGTCATGCCGCCGGGAGGGCGCACATTGATTTCCAGAGCATACACCTCATCCTCAGGGGTCAGGAAGAACTCCAGATGGAAGAACCGTTCCTTCAGGTCGAAAGCCTTTACGGATTTTTCCCCTGCCTTAACGATCTTTTTAGGCAGCTCCCTGGGAATGTAGTAGGTCATGTCCAGGTTTTCGTTGACAGCTTCCATGATGCCCCTGCTGTAGATCAGGGAGGATGAGAACACGATTTCGCCATTCTGGTCCGTAAGGCCGTCGAAGGTGATGATGTCGCCGGTGACGAAGGATTCCATGATGTAGTCGGTATCCGGTTTTTCAGCAAGGAAGGCGGACAGGTCTTCGGGAGTGTTCAGCCTGTAAGTGCCGGAGGCCCCAACACCGTTATCCGGCTTCACAACCACTGGGTACCCGTGCTTCTTGATGAATTTCACAGCATCCTCAGACTGATGGATGACTGCTCCCGGAGCGACTTTGATTCCGGCTTTTTCGAATACGGATTTCATTCCTGATTTGTATTTGACCCTTGCCATATCTACTGTTTTAAAGCCTGGAACGTTGAAATCCGTACGAAGCCGGGCGTCAGTCTCCAGCCAGTGCTCGTTATTGGACTCGATCCGGTCAATCCGGCCATATTTATGTGTGAAGAATCCGCAAGCCCGGTGCATCTGCTCGTAATCCTCCATGGAATCCACCCGGTAATACTCTGTCAGGGAAGCTTTAAGCTCATGACTCAGTGACTCGTAGGGCTCTTCGCCTATGCCCAGGGTGTTGACCCCTTTGGCTTTCAAAGCGGTGCAGAAGCTGCAGAAATTTGCCGGGAAATAAGGAGAAATAAGGACGAAATTCATAAGGCCACTTCCTTTCTTTGGGTTCACAGGGTTGTTTAAGAAAAAATCTATTTTCGTTATATTAACACGAATTGACGGTTAGTGGTATAATAAATCATGTGAAATCAAATATTCGCAATATTTGATTAGGGTTAATAGAAATATAGCAAGGCATATTAAAATTATTGCTTTATTATTAAAATATTCACGCAATTCAATTAATTCTGGAAATAACATGGTTCTTGAGCTGAATTTTAAAAATAAAATTTACCTGTTAAAAGGGTTTTGATATTGGGTATAGAATCTTATACATGTCACAGCTTGGACATGCCACAAATATCACACTCAATTGAGGGGGATCAGCATGAATACTTATTCAGTTGACAAAATCCGCAACATTGTTTTGATGGGTCATGGTGGAACAGGGAAGACAACCCTATGCGAATCTATCCTGTTTGGATTGGGCGTAACAAAGAGAATGGGCAGAGTGGATGACGGCAATACGGTAGGCGACTTCGACAAAGAGGAAATAGCCCGCAAATTCACAATCGGTACATCGCTGATTCCTGTAGAGCACTGTGAGCACAAATTCAATCTGTTGGATACACCCGGTTACTTCGATTTTGTCGGTGAGGTGAAAGGCGCTATGAAGGTGGCCAGTGGTGCTGTCATCATGGTGGATGCTTCCTCCGGCGTGCAGGTGGGAACCGAGAAGGCCTGGGATCTGGCTGAAGATGCAGGTATTCCCCGCGTGATTTTCATCAATAAACTGGATAAGGATAATCTTGATGTGGCTAAGGTACTCAGTGATTTGAAGGATACCTTCGGCAAGAAGATAGCTCCCTTTGTCTACCCTATCGGCGATGGCGCCGATTTTAAAGGATATATCAATATTGTAGATGTTAAGGCCAGAGAATTCGAAGGGCGCAACTATCGTGAAATCCCCATGCCTTCCGGCTATGATGATGTCATCTCACCAATAAGGGAAATGCTTCTGGAGGCTGTGGCCGAAACGGATGAAGTGCTGATGGAGAAGTTCTTCAACGGTGAGGAATTCACCAATGAGGAATTCCACGCCGGCCTCAGAAAAGGCGTGATAAACGCAGATATCGTGCCGGTCCTTGTGGGCAGTGCCGAAAAAGGAGCAGGAATCTTCCAGCTTCTCGAGGTTCTATGGGATTACATGCCTGATCCCCATGAGGTTTATGGCGGAGAGTGCAAGGGAACCAATCCAAATGACGGTACGGAAGTAGTCAGGAAGATGGATACTTCGGAACCCTTCTCTGCACAGATTTTCAAAACAATCGTAGACCCCTTTGTCGGAAAAATCTCGCTCTTCAAGGTGCTTTCCGGCAAGCTGAAAAAAGATATGGAGACTTACAACTCCAATAAGGAGAAGACCGAGCGTCTGGCCCACATCTATGTGATGCGCGGGAAGGAACAGGTTGAAGTCAACGAACTCGTTGCCGGCGATATTGGAGCAACAACCAAGCTGCAGTATGCTGAAACCGGGAATACCTTATGTGAGAAGGGCAAGCCAGTCATTTACGGAGAAATCGAGTTCCCAAAACCCTGTCTTTTCATGGCTGTAGAAGCAAAGGCCAAGGGGGATGAGGAAAAAATCGGGGTTGCGCTGCACAAAATGATGGAAGAGGATCCGTCCTTCATCATGGAGCGGAACAAGGAAACCAAGCAGCTGCTGATCGGCGGACAGGGAACCATGCAGCTTTCTGTCATCGTTCATAAGCTCAAGGCCAATGCCGGTGTGGATGTGGATCTGGTTGACCAGAAAATCGCTTATCGTGAAACCATCAAGGGGAAAGCGGAGGTTCAGGGACGCCATAAGAAGCAGTCCGGCGGTGCGGGGCAGTTCGGCGATGTGTTTGTCCGCTTCGAGCCCTCCAAGAATGAATTTGAATTCGTTGAGGCGATTGTCGGCGGATCCGTTCCCAGACAGTACGTTCCAGCGGTTGAAAAAGGTCTGCTTGAATCGATGAACAAGGGTGTTCTGGCCGGCTATCCTGTGGTCAACATAAAAGCCACCCTCTTTGATGGTTCATACCACCCTGTGGATTCCAATGAAATGGCTTTCAGAACAGCAGCCCATATCGCATTCAAAAAAGGGATGGAGGCAGCCAAGCCGATTCTTCTTGAGCCTGTCATGCACGTGGAGATTGTTGTTCCGGATACCTATATGGGCGATATCATGGGAGATATGAACAAACGCAGGGGCCGTATCCTGGGGATGAATCCCGGTGAAAAAGGGACCCAGAAGGTCATTGCCGAGGCGCCCATGGCTGAAATGTTCAAATACGCTACAGACCTGCGGTCCATGACTCAGGCCAGAGGCCAGTTCTTCATGACCTTTGACCGCTACGAAGAGCTTCCCGTCCATCTGTCCGAGAAAATCATTTCAGAGGCTGTGAAGGAAAAGGAAGATGAGAATCACTGATCCATATCCAATAACATACAAATGCTCCCCGGACCGATTCTGGTCCAGGGAGCATTTTAATGAGTTGAATGTGTCAACCTTCCTCCGGGAGGAAGGTGTCAGCGAAGCTGGCGAAAGGAGTCCCGGAGGGCTACGAAAACACATACCGGCTCACTAACAGGTAATGGGAGACGCTGCCGGCCAGGATGAACAGGTGGAAAACTTCGTGGTATCCGAATTTCCAGACCTTCAGCCAGCGGGGCTTGGTGGCGTAGAAGACGGCACCGATCGTGTAGAGGATGCCACCGGCCAGAAGCCATAAAAAACCGGTAAGCGGCAATGCCTTGAACAGCGGAACAATGAAAAACGCCGCCAGCCATCCGAGGATCACATAGAAGCTGGTGGAAAGCCATCGGGGAGCATTCATCCACAGGAGCTTGACGACGATTCCCAGGAAGGCCAGGCCCCAAACTGCCCCGAAAAGGCTCCAGCCCAGAACGCCTTTGAGAGTGACAAGGCAGATCGGGGTATAAGTACCCGCGATGAGGACGTAGATCATGGTGTGATCTACCCGCCGCATGATCTCAACGGCTTTTGGGCTGACCGGCAGTCCGTGATAGAGGGTCGAAGCGGTATATAGTGCAATCAGACTCAGGCCGAATACCAGTGCGCCGGCAAGCTGAAGCCCGCTGCTGTTGTGAACGGCCTTAATCAGAAGATAGACAAGACCGACTGCGGAAAGCAGGATTCCTGCTCCATGTGTCAGGGCATTCAAGGGTTCTCTTAAACGTATCATTTCAGCACCACCTTATGTAGTATTAAATACTATGTGTTACTTTAACGATACGCCATCATCTTGATTTTGTAAAGAATTAATTGACAAAGGACCTGTTAAATTTGACAATGAAGGAAGTGGACACACGTTACCGGAGGTATGTAATGTCTGAACGATTAAAGGCCCTGCTGGAATACCAAGGGGTACCCAGGAGTGAGTTTCCCAGGATTTTATTATATATGGATCAGCTCCTGTCATTCTTTGAAGAATTCCTCGGGGTATTTTGCCGTAGTCAGCGGGAAAGCATCCTGACCAAGACCATGGTGAACAATTACGTTAAAGCCAGGCTGCTGCCGCCGCCCAGAAATAAGAAGTACTCACGGGAACAGCTGATGCAACTGCTGCTGATCTGTCATCTGAAGAATGTGCTCAGCATAGACGATCTGCGCAGGCTGACTGGCGCAGGCAAGACAGGGGAATGGTCCGGGGATGTGGAGACTTATTTTGATATCTATTCCGAGGCTGAGAAAAGCGCCCTTGAAGCCCTACGGCTGAGACTGGCCCCCCTGGAAGCCGGTTCCGATCCCAAAGCGCGAGCCGAAGAGGCCCTTCGCCTGGCAGCGGAGGCCAATATTCTGAAGCAGGCGGCGGAGCGGCTGTTGATGGAATGAATGGAATGCAATACGCCCTCTGGGACTCCTTCCGTCAGCTTCGCTGCCACCTCCCTCCCGGAGGGAGGTTGAGAGTCTCAATCTCCCTCCGGGAGGGGGATGTCACGAAGTGACAGGGGGAGTCCCAGCGGGAGTCAATGTTGGCCGTTCTTTTTTTCTTGTTTCTGATTATATCTTCCTTTATAATCATAATTGAACACTTTCCTAAAATCACCCGTGGGCCACAGGCCCACTTTTTAATGGCTATACGTCAATCGTTAACCGTCTATCGTCATTCGTATTCCAGAAAGGATAAAACATGAGCATTCTTACCGTTACCAATCTCAGCCACGGTTTTGGAGACCGGGCTATTTTCAACAATGTATCCTTCCGCTTGCTCAAAGGGGACCATATCGGCCTCATAGGAGCCAATGGGGAAGGGAAATCCACATTCATGAACATCATCACATCGAAGCTGATGCCGGATGACGGCAATGTGGAGTGGGCGAAAAATACACGTGTCGGGTATATGGACCAGCATGCCAAGCTGCAGGCGGGTCAATCCATCCGGGATATCCTGCGCACGGCTTTTGATTATCTGTATGATATGGAGAACCGGGTCCACACGATCTATGACAGCATGGCGGACGCCTCGGAAACCGAAATCGAGGCACTGATGGAGGAAGTGGGTACCATTCAGGATATGCTTGACCATAATGATTTCTATATCATCGATGCCAAGGTGGATGAGGTGGCCAGGGGTCTTGGCCTTGCTGATATCGGCATGGACAAGGATGTCGCTGAGCTATCCGGTGGACAGCGGACCAAGATCCTTCTAGCAAAGCTGCTTCTTGAGAAGCCTGACATCCTTCTGCTGGATGAGCCGACCAACTTTTTGGATGAACAGCATATCGAATGGCTGAAGCGGTACCTTCTGGATTATGAGAATGCCTTCATCCTGATATCTCATGAAATGCCCTTTTTGAACGGGGTTGTAAATATGATTTACCATATGGAAAACCAGGAGCTGAACCGATTCGTTGGGGATTATGATTCCTTCCTGCTAATCTATGAAGCGCGGAAGTCCCAACAGGAATCGGCTTTTCGAAAGCAGCAGCAGGAGATTTCGGAGCTGAAGGATTTCGTTCAGCGGAACAAGGCGCGGGTAGCAACCCGGAACATGGCCATGAGCCGCCAGAAGAAGCTGGATAAGATGGATGTCATCGAGCTGGCGCGGGAGAAGCCGAAGCCGGAGTTCAATTTCAGGGATGCCCGGGTTTCGGGTAAGGTGATTTTCGAGGCAAAGGGCATGGTCATCGGTTATGAGGAGCCTCTCTCAAGACCCCTCGACCTGTATATGGAACGTGGACAGAAAATCGCCCTGACCGGAGCGAACGGTATCGGAAAAACAACGCTGATCCGCAGTATCCTGGGTCAGATTCCCGTGCTTTCGGGCTCGGTCAGGATGGGGGAGTCCCTTTTCACCGGATACTATCAGCAGGAAATTAAGGAAGCCAATTACAACACCTGCATTGAAGAGTTATGGCATGATTTTCAGTCCTATACCCAGTATGAGGTCCGGGCGGCACTGGCCAAATGCGGACTGACCAACAAGCATATCGAGAGCAAGATCCTTGTCCTCAGCGGCGGTGAACAAGCCAAGGTGCGGCTGTGCAAGATCATCAACCGGGAAACGAACCTTCTGGTTCTGGATGAGCCGACAAATCACCTGGATGTAGACGCAAAGGAAGAACTCAAACGTGCCCTGATCGCCTACAAGGGAAGCATACTGATTATCTGCCACGAGCCCGAATTCTACCGGGACGTAGTGACGGATGTCTGGAATTGCGAAGACTGGACAACGAAGCACGTGTAATCCGGATTTCATGAGAACCGAATTTTTAATGGCACAAGGACTAAAAAGATGATAACCTGTCATGGTAGACATAATAAAGTGGAATACCAATGGAGGTACTAACTTGAAGAAACTATTTGTCATGGGCCTGATGATGTTCGTAATGTCCGGAATCGGTGTTCATGCTGAGGGCTTGCCAGGGGATGTATCACAATCCCACTGGGTGTATGAGTCAGTCAAGACAGCCTCGAACGACGGTTGGCTGGAATTGGACGGTCGCGGCAATTTCAAACCTGAAACAGCTGCCAGCCGACAAACAGTAGCCAAGCTCCTTACAGAGGCGTGGCCCACTGCTGCAAAGCAGGGGCGAGCAACTTCAACACTGCCGGCTTCATCGGCCTTCAAGAAGACATTCTCGGATCTAGGCCAGGCGGATCCAAAAGCTCAGGAAGCGTTGAAACGGCTGGCTGCAGCCGGAGTCATGTCCGGGTATCCCGGCGGGACCATAAATCCGAAGGGAACCATATCGCGATTGGAGCTTGCGGTCATCCTTTCCAAGGTGTGCAAGGATACAGGGGCCCGTCCTCACGTTTTCACTGATCGGGCAAGAATTCCATCATGGGGTAAGGCGGCTGCTGAAAAATCGGCTGCAATGGGCTTGATTTCGGGCTATAAGGACGGTACATTCCGGCCGATGCAGACGGTGACTCATGCCGAGGCACTTCAGATGATCAGCATGTGGGTATATCCGAAAAAGACTGAAACGGTTGTCTCCAGGAGCCAGTCCACTGCAGCGGTGGATCCGTTGACAGCTGAAATTCTCAGATTGGTAAACGCAGAGCGGGCTAAAAAGAGTCTGAGTCCCCTTCGTTCAGATCAAACCCTCACAAAAGTAGCCCTGACCAAGGCTTCTGCCATGGCCAAAGGCAACTATTTCGCACATGTGTCCCCTGAAGGGGAAGGGGTGGAAGCCCTGTTCACACGGATCGGCGTGGTGAACTGGAAAGCACTGGGTGAGAACCTGCTGCGGATGAAGGGAAGTGTCACAGCTGAAAGTGCAGTGGCTGCCTGGATGGCGTCGGATGCCCACAGGGCAATCATCCTGACACCCTATACACATACCGGTATCGGCTT